>NCFD01000319.1 GCA_002281005.1 Acidocella sp. 35-58-6
CGCCAGTATCAGAGAGCGCTGCAATGCCACAAACACCGTGCTGTCATGAAACAGCACGCCGTAAGCATAAAACGAATGGCCACTGGTATTGGGTGCCGGGGCCAGCGAATAAAACGCCACCAGCGCCAGCGGCGTATAGAGCAAAATGTAAACCGGCCAGGAAATTCCTGCCAAAACATTCTTCACGCTGCGCGGGACCACATTGCTCATATTGTGGCCTCCCCGGCACCGCCGAGCTTGCGTGTAAGAACCCGGAATCCTATCAGCCCCAGCCCGGTGAACACCAGCATGATAATGGTGAGCGCTGCGCCGTACGGCCAATCCGGTGTCTCAGTAAACTGGTTGGCGATCAGCGAGCCGATCATCAGCGCCTTATCACCGCCCAATAATTGCGGCACTACGTAATCACCAAACGCCGGGATCGCCACGAATATCACGCCAGACAATAACCCAGGCACCGTCTGCGGAAATACCGTGTGCCAGAACAATTTTACCCCCGAGGCATATAAATCCCGCCCAGCTTCCACCAAGGTCCAATCCAGCCGCTCCGCCGAGGCATACAGTGGCACGATCATGTACGGCAGATAATTATATGCCAAACCCGTGGTCACCGCGAACGCCCCCGGCGCGATGCCTAAGTCCGGCGGCACAATCCCCAGCGCGTGCGCAACCGCACTCAGCGGCGCATTCGGCCCCAGCAGTTCCAGCCAGGCATAGGTCCGCACCACCTGGTTGGTCCATGAGGGTAAAATAATCAGCAGCAGCAATAACGGCCGCAGCGATGCCTCGCGGGTCATGATGAAAAACACGATCGGGTATGAGAGTAACGCCGAAACAATAGTGGCAATCCCGGCCTGCTCCAGCGAGCGCAGAAAAATAATGATGTTCCCATCATCCCAGCCCAACAGCGAATTACCCGCCACCTGTGAAAACGGCGTGAGCGTGAGTGGCAGCACCGGCGAGCCGTAATCGTTGGACGTGAAAAACCCTATCCCCAGCAGCACCATACTTGGGATTAGCAAAAACAGCACAATCCAGAACAACCCCGGCCCGGCGGTCAGCCATAACCTGAAATTACGGGCCCGAGCCTCACCTTGTGCGGCGGTCATCGCCATCTCAGGCCTCGATCAGCATGATGTTGTCCGGCTTAATCTCCACCGCCACCGCTTCCCCGGCCCGCCAACTGCGCTCCGCCGCCGCATTGTTGGTATCCAGCGCCAGCACCGTCTGGCCGTTCTGCGTCTCCACCCGATACTGGGTGGAAGCCCCCATATAAATCGCCTCGCGCACCACGCCCTTGAAAATATTGGGCTTATCCATCGGCGCATGATTATCGTTGTAAATCCAAATTTTCTCCGGCCTGATCATCGCCATCCGCGCCGCCCCGATATCGGCGGTAATCTGCAACCGCCCCAGCGGCGTATCAGCCGCCCCGCCGCCCACCGGCTGTAACGGCCAGATGTTCGAGAGCCCCAAAAACTCCGCCACAAACACGTTGCGCGGCTTTTCATACACATCCAGCACCGGGCCCACCTGCTGCAGCTTGCCCTTGCTCATCACCCCAATCCGGTCCGACATCACCAGCGCCTCATGCTGGTCATGGGTGACGAAAATAAACGTCATGCCCAGGCGCTTTTGCATCCGCAGCAACTCAATCTGCAATTCATTGCGTAACTTCGCATCCAGCGCGGAGAGCGGCTCATCGAGCAGCACCACCTCCGGCTCATTCACCAACGCCCGCGCCAGCGCCACCCGCTGACGCTGCCCGCCCGATAATTGCGCCGCGTTACGCTTGGCGAACTGCCCGATTTGCAGCAGTTCCATGATCGCATCCACGCGCTTGGCACGCTCGGGCTTTTTTACCCCCTGCATCCGCAGGCCAAACCCGATATTGTCCGCCACATTCAAATGCGGAAACAGCGCGTAGGACTGAAACACCGTATTCACCGCCCGTTTATGGGCCGGCACATCCTGCATTTCCTTGCC
>NCFD01000320.1 GCA_002281005.1 Acidocella sp. 35-58-6
ATGATCACATGGAAACCATGGAACCCGGTGGCGATAAAAAATGCCGAGGCGAACACGCCGCCATGGTAAAAATTGAACGGCGAATGGGTATATTCCCAGGCCTGCCCACACAAAAATGCCAGGCCTAAAAACACTGTCACGGCCAGGCCCTGCACGGTGCCCTTGTTATCGCCTTCCAGCAGGCAATGATGCGCCCAGGTAATGGTGGTGCCAGACAGCAACAGCACCATAGTGTTGAACAACGGAATCGCAAACGGGTCGATGGTGGTAATGCCCATCGGCGGCCAGACCGGCGCCATCGCGGTGCCCATTTTGTCCGGATAGAAAAAATAGTTGAAATAGTTCCAGAAGAACGAAACAAAAAACATCACTTCCGAGGTGATAAACAACGCCATGCCGTAGCGCAGGCCAATCTGGGTGATCAGCTTATGCAGACCCGGCGTTGCGGATTCCCGCACCACATCGCGCCACCACACATACATGGTGCTCACGGCGCCCAGCAGGCCAATGGCCAGCAGAATATAGTTACCAAAATGGGCCGCAAAAATAATGCCGCCCGCCACACACATGGCGGAAAATGCACCGAACACCGGCCAAATGCTGGGTGTCACCAAATGATACGGATGCGGGACCGTGGTCTTGATCTGGTCAGTGGCTGTGTGAACTGGTCCGCTCATCGTGTCTCTCTCATCTTGGTTCGCTTGGTTACCACATCTGCCCATATTCGTGTAGCTTCACCAACGCAATGGCGTAAATGAGCAAACAAAAACCACCAAGGGCGGCGAGCAGCAAATAATTCCGGCCCCGGCGGCGGCGCTTGAATTCCGCCAGCATTTCCGGTGTCCAATGTTGCGTATCGATCATAATAAACGATCAAAGGCGCAAGCGCCAAACAGCAGAAACAGGTATAAAATGGAATAGCGGAAGGCGGCCTTCGCCGGCGCGTCTTTGGTCAGACTCACGCCTTTGGCATCCTGCTGATCATTTAGCACCCGCCAGGCGTAATATATAAACATCATGCCCAGCGCCGCAGCGGAAATTCCATAAATCCAGCCCATCAAACCAAATAGCACCGGCAGCAGTGTCAGTGGCACCAAAACCAGGGTGTAGATGAACACATTCCAGCGGGTATGACGCGCCCCCTTCACCACCGGCAACATCGGCACACCGGCACGCTCATAATCGCCAGACGCATATAATGAGAGCGACCAGAAATGTGGCGGTGTCCATATAAATGCAATCAGGAACAGCAATACCGGCAACAGGCTCACCGAGCCGGTCGCCGCGGTCCAACCGATCACTGCCGGGAAAGCTCCCGCAGAGCCACCGATAACAATGTTCTGGGGCGTGCGCCGCTTCAGCCACATGGTGTAAACAAACACATAAAACGCAATCGAGAACGCCAGCACGAACGCCGCCACCATGTTGGTCGCCAGCGCCATCAGCAGCACCGAAAATATCGAGAGCACAATACCGTAAGCCAACGCCGCATCCGGCGCGATCCGGCCAGCGGGAATGGGTCGCGAAGCCGTGCGTTTCATAATCGCATCGATATCACGGTCGTACCACATATTAATGACACCAGCGGCACCAGCGGCAATGGTGATGCATAAAATCGCGGTGAGAGCCAAAATAGGGTTCAGATGCACCGGCGCGATGATCAAGCCGATAGCCCCGGTAAACACCACCAGGGTCAAAACCCGCGGCTTGAGCAGCGCAATCCAATCGCGGGCCTCAGCACCTAGCTCGGTTGAATTAACGAAAACCGTTTCACTCATAATTCAGGCTAAACCCTCATACAAAAAACGTGATGCCCGCTTGCGCGGGCATGACGCCTTCATTGGTAAATCGTGCGGACGTTACCGGATAACCGGCACATCCTCGAACGTGTGATGCGGCGCCGGTGAAGGCACAGCCCATTCCAGCGTTGTGGCACCCTCGCCCCAGTAATTATCCGCCAGCTTCTCTTT
>NCFD01000321.1 GCA_002281005.1 Acidocella sp. 35-58-6
ATGACGAAACTATCCCTCGCCGCAGTGCAGGCTAAAACTGAAGCCATTTTGATCGCGAATAAAACTTCGGCGGCCAATGCAGCGTCAGTCGCCACCGCCTTGGTTTGCGCCCAAGCTGACGGGCTGGGCACGCATGGCTTATTGCGTTTGGCCACCTATGCTGCGCAGGCCAACTGCGGCAAAGTCGATGGTTTAGCGATCCCCACCCTCACCCAAACCGCGCCAAGTGCGCTGGTGGTAGATGCTGCCAATGGCTTTGCTTACCCCGCCATCGACCTCGCAATTGCGGCCCTCATACCCGTAGCAACCACACAAGGCATTGCAGCGGTATCGATCACGCGCTCCGGCCATTGCGGCGCCATGGGGCTGGCGGTGGAGCGCATCGCTGAACGTGGATTAATTGCCATCATGTTTGCCAACGCCCCTGCCGCCATGGCTGCCTGGGGTGGCCAAACCGCACTGCTCGGCACCAACCCTATCGCCAGTGCGTTTCCTCGGCCTGGCAACCCCCCTGTCATCATCGACCTATCACTCTCAAAAGTGGCCCGCGGTAATGTAGTTGCCGCCGCCCAAAAAGGTGAGGCAATACCCGACGACTGGGCGCTGGATGTTGATGGCAACCCAACAACCAACGCCAAAGCCGCCCTGGCCGGAACCATGCTACCAGTGGGTGGTGCCAAAGGCGCTGCCCTGGCGCTTATGGTGGAAGCCTTGGCCGCCGGCCTCACAGGCAGCCATTTTGCCTTTGAAGCCTCCTCGTTTCTCGATGCCAAGGGCCCGCCGCCCGCCACCGGTCAGTTCATTCTGGCCTTGAATCCAGCGCTTTTTGGCCCTGGCCTGAGCTATATCGAGCGGTTGTTCAGCGTTGTCGCGGCTGAAAAGGGCACGCGCCTGCCAGGCGAACGACGTCTCGCCAACCGGCAAAAAGCCGCCCGCGAGGGGCTGGACGTGCAGGATTCATGGTTTACCGGGTTATAACCACGCGGCCAGCGCCTTTAGCCCTTGCCGTTACCGGGCGGATATTATCTATAAGGGGTATGATACATTTACCCAGCCTGACCACACCACGAAGCCTGGCCTGCGATGAGTGAGGCCGCTCAAAAATCTGACACCGGCATGAGCTTCCAGCCGCTCTATGCGCAGGTGAAAAATTTGATGACGCAGCGCATCGGTTCCGGCCAATGGCAGCCGGGCGAAATGATTCCCAACGAGTTCCAACTCGCCGCGGAATTCAAGGTGAGCCAAGGGACGGTACGCAAAGCCCTGATCGCACTGGAGGCAGACAAATTAATTGTCCGCCGTCAGGGGCGCGGCACTTATGTGGCTCGCCATACCGGCGAGCAAACATTATTTCAGTTCTTCCGGATGGTGGACGCCGAGCATCAACGGCTGACGCCGGTGAGCCGGCCATTATCTCAAAAGCAAATCAAAGCGAGCAAGGACCTGGCGCGGATGCTAGCTGTACCGCCTGGCGAGATGCTGCATGTGATCACCCGAGTGCGCTATTTTGCCAAAGACCCCGCCATTTTCGAACGGGTTTACATCCCCGTGGCCTTAATGCCCGACCTCGCAGTGTCACCAGGTGTCGACATGGTTGAGGAAATGTACGTGATCTATCAGGAACGTTACCGGATCACCATCGCCAATGCCAGCGAGACACTGCGCGCCGTAGCTGCGGGCCGCGATGAGATGAAAAATCTCGATGTCAGCAAGGATTTTCCACTGCTGGAAATTGCCCGTATCGCCCGCGATGTAAACGGAAAAATCATCGAGCTGCGCATCAGCTACTGCAAAACCACCGACTATAGCTACGCCACCGAAGTGACCTGATTTTCAAAACACCAAGGTAAGCCCGGATATCATCACTCCGGCAGCCACCACTTTGCGGAATAATTCGTGATTCATCCGGCTGTAGAGCTGCCAGCCGATCCAACTACCGGCGGCCAAGGGTGGAATGGAAATAATGATCA
>NCFD01000322.1 GCA_002281005.1 Acidocella sp. 35-58-6
GATTGCGGCTCACCCTTATAAGTCATGATGGTGTTGAACATGTGGGCGCCGAAACTGCTCTCGGCGGCATGGCCACTTACCCGATCCTCAAAACGGAAAAGCGCATGCAACCAGCCATTGGCGTCCCCACCATTGCGGAAATCATAAACGAGTTCCGCATGCCCACCGCCACGCAATGCATCAGCCGGCAGCAAATCGTCCAGGTCAACCGCAATATTATGATCCCGCGGCAGCAGGCCGAGATAATGTTCGGCAAGTTTTCCACCATTGGCGTCAAATATATCCAAGCGCAGCGGCATATTCATTTCACTGATCGCCATGGGCGTGGGCTGCACAATGGTTTTGTAGGTTTGGCGCGGCAATATCGGGAACGGTAACAAAAACCCTCGTCCCAACGTGGACGGCAAGATTTTAATTCCCGGGTCGGGTTGCAGATCGTTGCGTTCAACATTGATATGCGCAATGCGCGTTCGGCCTTGGCTCGTCACTTCATATCGCGGCCTGACCAAGTGCCGGCCGGCACGTAATTCAATTTGCGCCGGCCATTTCAAGCTGGGGAAAAACGTAGCCACATTAACAGCATGTGTGGCGAATGCTGGAATTTCAACATCAATGGCAACCGGCGTCTCAGCCCCCATCCGATCCAGCGCCATAGCACCAGCCGGAATGGACACGGCGTGGCTATTCTGGACCCACAGCACCACAGTTTCATTGTCACGCGGTGCTGGCAAACCCGCAAACCGCTCGGAGGGCCAAGCGTTGGCATCATG
The DNA here is from genome assembly GCA_002281005.1 of Acidocella sp. 35-58-6. Lineage (GTDB taxonomy): Bacteria > Pseudomonadota > Alphaproteobacteria > Acetobacterales > Acetobacteraceae > Acidocella. Next base: position 771 of record NCFD01000322.1, read on the forward strand.
CGTACAAGAAAGTGATGCCCCATTGTCAGTCGAATACGTATCAAGCGCATATTTAACAACATCGTGCCCAGCAACACCGACAGCATGAATGAATAACTGACCAGTGAAAGGCCCAAGATTAAACTGCTGCCTAACCTCGCGACTATCGATAATGAAACCTCCGGCTTTCGGCGGTGCAGGCGTTTGCCACTCAGCCAACACTGCACCGGCATCATCGAACAAACGATGAAAGAATGTCACAGCTTTCGCACCATAGCCCGCCCAGTAATTGGCAGTTGTCAAACGTGTCGCGAAATGATCATCGTCGCGAAAAAACACAAAATTCGTCGCAAAATTTACGGGGTCGAGATAGCGCTTTACATTCGTGATCAACATCTCCGGCAGCTTAACGTCGTCAAGCGTGACGACACTCCAGGGCGCGGGCAACAATGCTTTGATACGCGCAGTCAACCGGCCTGCATCAAACGCAGCGATAAGCACAGTAGCGGCGCGTGAATGAGGCAAGTCGGTCAGGGCGCGGGCTATATGCCCCCCTCGCGCCTCACCGACGGCTAAAGTGTCGTGCACATAAATCCCTTCGACATTAATCGCCGGACTCAACGCCAGCCACATAGAGGGGGGTGTTCGGCGCAGGCGGTTCCGCCAGTAGGACTTCGCCGCCGTTCACGCTGATCCGGAGAGCGCCCAGCCAGGCGCGCTTGGGTGCTTTTCGGCGAAGTTTCAGTCCAGCACGGGCCAGTAGCGGCTCGAAGTCAGGCAGTTCTGCCCCCTTGATGGTGGTCTTGAAGAAGCGCTCCGAGAAGGCCGCATCTCCCGTTACGGCCGTCAATGCAAGGCGCAGATCAGCAGGTTTGTATGGCGTCTCCGGAACCCCGTGGGTCAGCCAGAGCCGGCGCATGTAGTTGTCCAGAGTCAGGGGGGCGGGGCGGCTTCTCAGCTGCAGGTCCAGCGCCAGCCCAATCACCGCACCATAGGGGTAGTAGGAGGTGAAGATGTTTGCGTTGGTCGGGTCGAGAGCGGCTGCTGCATCGACAAACGGCGCCCGCAAGCTCATGTCCTGGGGCGAGCCATAGCCCCGCCCTGGACCATTGACCACGCCATTCACGGTCGAACTCAGGGCCTTCAGATACTCATCGACGGTCGACTGGCCCGAGCGGCGGATCAGCAGAGGCCCATAATACTGGGTGAAGCCC
>NCFD01000323.1 GCA_002281005.1 Acidocella sp. 35-58-6
ATACCGGCCCGCGTAAGGATGGCGAAATCGGCTTTGCCACCCTGCGCGGCGGCCAGATTGTGGGAAGCCATAGCCTGTTGTTTACGGCGGGCAGCGAGCAGATCACCCTCACGCACCATGCCTTCGACCGGCGCGCCTTCGCCTCCGGCGCGGTGCGGGCTGCCCTTTGGCTAGAGGGTAAAAAACCCGGGCTTTATAGTATGAAGGACGTTCTGGGCATGTAACCGGTCTTGACCCAGGGGGGAGTTTCCGCCATCCCGCATCGCCTCAACCAAGGATTTTATGATGCGCGATAAAGGTGAGTATCTATTTACCTCTGAGTCAGTTTCTGAAGGCCACCCGGACAAGGTCGCTGACCGGATTTCCGATACCGTGGTGGACGCTTACCTCGCCGCCGACCCCTATGCGCGGGTGGCTTGCGAAACCTTGGTGACCACCAACCGCATCATCCTGGCTGGCGAAGTGCGTGGGCCGGAAACCATCACCAAAGAGCTTCTGGCGCATCTTGCCCGTCTGGCGGTGCATGATATCGGCTACGACCAGGCCGGATTCTCCTGGCGCAACGCGCAGGTGGATGTGCTGTTGCATGCACAGTCCAGCGATATTGCGGTGGGCGTTGATGCCGCTGGCAACAAGGACGAAGGTGCGGGCGACCAAGGCATTATGTTCGGCTATGCCTGCACCGAGACCGACGCGCTGATGCCCGCGCCAATATATTACGCCCATTTGATTTTGCGCCGCATCTCGGAATTGCGCCGCGCCCAGGACAGCCGGGCCGCTGGCCTGCTGCCGGATGCCAAGAGCCAGGTGACGCTGAAATATGTTGATGGCAAGCCAGTGGCGGCAACCTCGGTGGTGGTCTCGATCCAGCATCAGGAAGGCATGACCGCCGGACAAATTAGGGATATGCTGCGCCCGATTGTGGCGGCTGCCCTGCCCGCCGGCTGGATGCCGCCGGAGGAAGAATTTTACGTGAACCCCACTGGCAATTTCGTCATCGGCGGCCCCGATGGCGATTGCGGCGTAACCGGGCGTAAAATCATTGTGGACACCTACGGCGGGGCAGCCCCGCATGGCGGCGGCGCGTTCTCGGGTAAGGACCCCACCAAGGTTGACCGTTCAGCCGCTTATGTGTGCCGTTACCTCGCCAAAAACATCGTGGCGGCCGGGCTGGCCAGCCGCGCGACCTTGCAGCTCAGCTACGCCATCGGCGTGTCGCAGCCGCTCTCGCTCTACGTGGATATGCACGGCACCGAAGCCGATATTGACCATGTGAAGCTGGAAAAAACGCTGCGCGGGCTGGTGAATTTAACGCCGCGCGGTATTCGTGAGCATCTGCAAATGAACCGCCCGATTTATGCGGTGACCTCCGCCTTCGGGCATTTTGGCCGCACGCCAGATGCCGACCTCGGCACCTTCACCTGGGAAAAGACCGACCTGGTGCCGGCGCTGAAAGCTGCGTTTGGACGATAAAACCACTGGTGGTGCGGCGGTTCATGTAAAGCCGCCCGCCGACCGGCTGTATGGCCGCATCAAAGGTAAAAAACTCCGCCCGCGCCAGGAATGGCTGATGGCGGAATTTTTGCCGCGTCTCGATCCCGTCGTCCATAGCGCCTGGAACGCGAACGCGCCCGTCAGCCGCGAACAGGCCGACGCCTTCGACCGCGATTTGCCCTATCGCATCGATACGCCGCGCGGGCCGATCACCGCTATTCCCTTCACCACCGAGGTCAACGATTTCCCGCTGGTCATTCGCTACGGCAATGAACCGGAGGCTTTCGTGCGCGCGCTGGCATCGATCCTGGAGGGCTGGCCGGAGATCGGCAGTCCGCCGGCCTGTCTCGACCTCACCGCGCACGCCCATGTCTTCGGTCGCCCCGCCGGCGCGATGGCCTTCAAGGCGGCGATCAAGCGCGCGCAGCAGGCGCGGGTCCGCTTTGCCGACGGCGCCCTGGTAGACCC
>NCFD01000324.1 GCA_002281005.1 Acidocella sp. 35-58-6
GGAGCTGGCACCAATGCCCGATTTAATACTCCTGTTGGAGTGTCTGTGTCCCCAGATGGCTCCTTCGCTCTCATGGCTGATTATAGCAACCACATCATCCGACGCATCATCCTGGTCTTCATGATACAGCTTCAAAAACCCATCGAACGCCAGCACCGATCCGGTGGCGCGTAAAATCTGTCCCTTGCCGTCTGATAAATCCACCGCCGTCTGGTCCAACTCAGCCGATTGCATCTGGCAAGCCAAAGCCCGCTTATAAATCAGCTCATACAACCGCGCCTGATCGTTCGAGAGCATTTTGGCAACCCGCGCCGGCACCAAGGTAATATCCGTCGGCCGGATCGCCTCATGCGCTTCCTGGGCGTTCTTCGATTTGGAGATATATTCGCGGGGCGCACCAGGCAGATAATCCGGCCCAAACTCTGATTTTATTTGCTCGCGCATCGCCAGCACGGCTTCCTTGGCCAACTGCACGCCGTCGGTCCGCATATAGGTGATCAACCCCACCGTCTCGCCGCCGATCTCAACGCCTTCGTAAAGCTGCTGCGCCGTGCGCATGGTTTGCTGTGATGAGAACCCCAGCTTGCGGCTGGCCTCCTGCTGCAAGGTTGAGGTGATAAATGGCGGCGGCGGATTGCGCTTGCTGCGTTTTTTCTCAACCGCAGATACTTCAAACGTACCAGCCTGCACCGCAGCCTTCGCCGCCAGCGCCTTGGCTTCGTTGTTCAAGTCAAACTGTTCGAGCTTTTTGCCCTGATAATGCGTCAGCTTGGCGGCGAACGGCGCCCCACTCGGCGTGGCAAATCCAGCCTCGACGGTCCAATACTCCCGCGCCTTAAAAACCTCGATCTCGGCTTCGCGCTCACAAATCAGCCGCAGTGAAACTGACTGCACGCGCCCGGCGCTCTTGCTGCCCGGCAATTTGCGCCACAGCACCGGCGAGAGGGTAAACCCCACCAGATAATCCAGCGCCCGGCGGGCGAGGTAGGCCTCGATCAGCGGCTGATCCAATTCGCGCGGCGCCGCCATCGCGGCCTTCACAGCGGTTTTGGTAATTTCATTGAACGTTACGCGCAGAACATTCACGCCCTTCAGGGCATTTTTATCCTCCAGCATCGCCCGCACATGCCAGGAAATCGCCTCACCCTCGCGGTCAGGGTCGGTCGCCAGATACAGAGTTTTGGCACCCTTCACAGCCTTGGCGATGGCGGCCATGTGCTTCTGGCCACGCTCATCGGCTTCCCAGGACATCGCAAAGTCATCATCCGGGCGAACCGACCCATCCTTCGGCGGCAAATCGCGCACATGGCCGAACGACGCCAGCACAGTGTACTTGTCACCCAAATATTTGTTGATTGTCTTAGCCTTGGAAGGCGATTCGACGACGACGATATCAGTCAAACGACCATCCTATTCATTCAGTGGCGGCACGCACCACCCGGTTACCAACCAGCATTTCAACCTTGCCTGCAATCTCTAGTTCAAGGAGGACCGCCATTATGGCGGCTGTGGACAACTGGCAGCGCCGGGCTATCTCGTCAACCATTACCGGGTCAGGACCCACCAAATCCGGGATTTTTCGGCGTCCCGCGGCCATTTCAGCCTCGCTGGCGGGCTCCCAGAGCGCAGTTTTCTCGGCAAATCCGCTTCGGGCATGCACAAATAGTGGGTCCCGCGCCAGGCCCTGGCGGGCTGGATGGTCGGGCAAATTCGTCAGCACATCGACGGCGGTCTCGGTTAAATGCGCACCCTGTCGGATTAAATCGTTCGAACCCTTGCAACGCGGGTCCAGCGGTGAACCCGGCACCGCGAAAATCTCCCGCCCGGCCTCGTTGGCCAACCTGGCGCTCAGCAACGAACCCGAGCGAATAGCCGCCTCAATCACCACCAGCCCCAACGACAACCCGGCGATCACCCGGTTGCGCTTGGGAAAATGCTTCGCCATCGGGGCTGTGCCA
>NCFD01000325.1 GCA_002281005.1 Acidocella sp. 35-58-6
CGTGCCGGGTTTTGCATTTCTGGAGACAGATCATGTCAGACAATCACAATCCAGCATCTGGTCAGCAACCGCTTCCTGCGGTTGATCCTTTTTTGGCCTCATGGGAACAAAAAGAACGCGCGTATCGCGAGCGCGCGTATGCCGTGCTCGATGGCAACAAGAAAGCGCTTTTCGGTATTCTGGCGGAACATGGCATTACCGCCGTGATCGTGAATTTCGACGGCTATGGCGATAGCGGCCAGATCGAGGACATCACGGCCCAGAGCAGCGATGTTATCGTTGAATTGCCTGATGAGCGGATTGAGATTTTCCGGCCGGGCTGGGATAGCCCGGACGTTGAACGCCAGACCCATACGGTGCGTGAAGCCATTGAGGCGCTATCCTATGATTTTCTGGCGCAGACGCATTGCGGCTGGGAGAATAATGATGGCGCCTACGGCGATTTTACCTTTGACGTGACGGAGGGCAGCATCACGCTCGACTATAATGAGCGCTATACCGCCTCCGAAAACTATTCCCATGAATTTTGAGGAGGCGGAAATGGCACATCCTTATCATCATGCTTTATCCTCCGCGAAAAAATGGGGTGGCACGGCAGAAGATTTTTTGAGCCTGCATACCTGGTTCGATGAGAGCAAGTTGATCTCATCGGATTTTCGGCATCGGGCACTTCGCCATCATGCCGAAGGCATCTTCATGGCCGAGAGATTTTTTGGTCCCGTTATGACGATCTCGACGGGGCGTATTGTGCCTGTGCGCCTGATCGGCGAGCAGCATGTCCGTGAAGACCTGGGCTTCATACCGGGGTTCGCCGATTGGATCAAAGCGATCCGGCCCGAACCCTGGATGGGCAGGGCCATGGCGCTGCATAGATTGCTTGATCCTTTTGAAGTCGATGCTGCCTGAGCATCGACTTTCACCATCCATCTCTTTCAACCCAGAACCCGGCTCCGTGCCGGGTTTTGCATTTTTGGAGGCCAACATGGCGGATTATTTTTCACCGACCGTGATACCGGAAATCATCCCGAACGCGGATATGACGAAGCTGGAGTTGTTGTTGCTCTCGCAGATGTTTGATGCGGACTCGGATGGCGACGGAACGTATTTCCATTCCTGGCAAGGCCCATCGGATCTGATCTGGGTCAATCGCGCTGAACTTAGCGCGGCGCTGGACGCGACCCGCGGCAGCAAAAGCCAAGTGTATTTCTATGTGGAGGAGAAACTCAAAAATGCCACATCGGGTGATGACATCATTGAGCTGGATATGAGCGGCGTGTCGTGGGAGGTGATTCTTCAAGACATCGTGCGGCGTTCCGCCAAGCTGCGTTATATTACGGTGACGACGGCTTTTACCTGTTCGAAAATGCGCGCCGACGGGTTTGGCGGCATGGCGCTGTTCATCACCGCCGATGCCATCAAAGGCTGCTCGACTACGGAGTTTCTATCGGACTGTCTTGCCGACATCGCCGGGCAGGAGGGCGGGTAGCCCGATGCTCGGGAGAATCCATGAAGAATCACGAGCAATGCGGATGGGCCGGACCCGGCAGCGGGGCGGCCCATTTTGCGTGGGGGGGTGTTCTGCGAGTGCCGAAGGAAGGAATGTGCGCAACCCCGCTGGGAATTGATGCCACGGGCCACTTGTCGCCCGTGCCGGTGAAACGGCGCCCTCGCACTTCCGATTCGGATGATAGCGCCTGGGCAGGGCGGAACGATAGGCTGCGCTGTTCGGCCCAACGCCGACGGCAGAGCCGGATTAAGGGCAATCTGTAGCGATGGAGGGGCAACAATGCCCAAGCATGATTTTTCCATGCCGGCGGCGGAGCTGGCGCAAATGCTGGCCCGGCAGGCCGAGGCGGTGTGCCGCCATTATCTCCCCGCCGGCCGGCGCGAGGGGCGCTATTGGCTGGTGGGAGATGTTCATAACACGCCCGGGCGGTCCTTATTTGTGCGGCTCA
>NCFD01000326.1 GCA_002281005.1 Acidocella sp. 35-58-6
AATACTGGCGAAATTATTGGAAAACACTGGCAGGATTTATTCGACCAGACCGACATCACGGACGATGCCAGGTTGCTCGGAACGGCGATCACGGAGTCCAGTGATTTTGTCGGCACGTTTCGTGTTGGTAGCCCTGAGCGCGGTACCACTTTAATCGATGCATACGCCAATATCATCGAAGACGAAGACGGTGTTCCCATATACCGTCTTGCCGCTTTGATTGATGTTAGCAACCACGATGAAAGCCAGCGCGAGGAGCTTGAACGCCAATTACGCGACAAAGATACGTTGCTACTCGAAGTGCAGCACCGGGTCAGAAACAATTTGCAAATGATCACATCTTTGATCCGGCTTGAGGCTCGAGCTGCAAAAGGCAAGATCGACACGGCACCTTTTGACAGGTTGGCCGGCCGTATCGACTCCATCAAGCTTCTGTACGCGGCTCTGACGAACCAGGGCGCGAATGGCGAGATCGACCTTGGAACATATTTAAGTGAAATCGCCTCCTCAGTACTGCACTCGCATGCAGTTGAGGGTATCAGACTTGACCTGAAGGTTGATAGCTACCCGGTTTCGGTAAATGTGGCGATGCCGGTTGGGCTCGTGGTCAATGAATTACTGACCAACGCTCTGAAGTATGCATTTCAAGGCCGCGACGGCGGTATCATCACGTTACACAGTCTGGCTGGCGACTCTGGCTGTGAAGTGCTCGTTGCCGATGACGGCGTTGGGTTGCCACCAGACGGCAGTTGGCCAAAAGCCGGGAAACTGGGGGCACTTATTGTGCAGTCTCTCCGAACCAACGCCAAAGCAAAGGTCGAAGTTGAGTCGGCTCCGGACAAGGGAATGCGCGTGAAGATTTTATTTTCAAAATCCGCGGCTTCCCCGAAAATTGCCGGCTAAACCAAGAATTTTCTTAACAAGATTTTTGGTGTCTCTTCGTTATCCAATTCACACCGACAATGACGACCAGCATGATGCAATGGCAGTTGGAAGCTCAATTCACCCCGCATGAATAGCCCCCGGGGGGATTACCCCGGGTCGGCTTCGAAACCTGCCGCCGCAATTCCAGCCAGGGCAGCGGCTTCGTCGTTGTCGGAGGTGTCACCTGAAACGCCGATGGCACCGACCAGCACGCCGGCTTTTTTGATCAGCACGCCGCCGGGGACCGGGATGAGGGAGCCGCCGATGGCGGCGGTGGCGGCGTCGATGAAGTAGGCTTGGGTTTCGGCGCGTTTCATCAGCGCACGCGTACCCATGCCGAGCGCCACCGCGCCATTGGCCTTGCCGAGCGCAATCGCGCCACGCTTTAGGCTGGTGCCATCTTGGGCGGCGTAGGCCACCAAGGCGCCACGGGCATCAATGACGCCGACCACCATGGGTTTGTATTTATGGTCGATGCAATGATCCAGCGCGGCATCGAGGATTTTACGGGCGTCAACTAGGGTTAAGCTCAATTTTCCAACTCCGAATCCCAATAGAGAAAGTCTCGCCAGCTTTCATGCAGGTAATTGGGTGGAAATGCACGCCCCCTGTCCTGCAATTCCCAACTGGTCGGGCGGCGGGGTTCGTGGCGGGGGATCATGTGGCACTCGCGCGGCAGTTTGCTGCCCTTGCGCAGGTTACAACTGCCGCAGGCGGCCACCACGTTCTCCCAACTGGTGCGGCCACCGCGGGCGCGCGGGATCACATGGTCGAAGGTAAGTTCGGGCGCCGGGCGTTTGGTGTCGCAATACTGGCAGGTGAAGCAGTCACGCAGGAACACGTTGAAGCGGGTAAACGCCGGCATCCGGGCCGAGGGGATGAAGTCGCGCAGCGCGATGACTGAGGGGAGCCGCATGGTGAAGCTGGGGGAATGTACCTCGCGCTCATACTCGGAGAGCACCGACACGCGATCAAGGAACACTGCTTTTACAGCGTCCTGCCAGTTCCAGGTGGAT
>NCFD01000327.1 GCA_002281005.1 Acidocella sp. 35-58-6
GTTGCAGAAGATCGAAATCACCGATGCCGGCGATACCACCTTCCTAGTGGGCGAGCTGGTTGACCGGGTGGAATTCGATATTGAAAACAGCAAACTGCTGGCTGCTGATGAGCGCCCCGCCACCGGCCTGCCGGTGCTGCAGGGTATCACCAAGGCGAGCTTGCAGACCCAGAGCTTCATCTCGGCGGCCTCCTTCCAGGAGACGACCCGGGTGCTAACTGAGGCTGCCACCGCCGGCAAGACGGACTCGCTCTCTGGCTTGAAGGAAAACGTCATCGTCGGGCGCTTGATCCCGGCGGGTACGGGTAGCGTCATGAACCGCCTGCGTGCCGTTGCAGCCGGGCGTGGCCGTCAGACGCTTGGGGGACAACGCCCAGCGATTGCCAAGCCTGAGATGGCGGCTGAGTAAGCGATCAGCCCATAGTCAATTAAAAATGCCGGGCTTGTCCCGGCATTTTTTTGTCTCCCGTACGGCCTGAAGTTTGGGCGGCATCCCGCCCGTAACGGCCATAAAGTTTCCTCCTGTTTCAACCCGGTAGGGCGACTAACCGGGTTGCGGGTCGTTACATCATGGTTTAGTTTTGAACTATAAGTGACTGGCACGGGCTCAAAAGCTGTCTTGAAGGGTGAAGAATGATTTGGGATTCGTGGTTGCGACGTGCTGGCCTGCTGTTGTGCTTGTTATCGCTCGGCGTAACGGTGGCGCACGCCACCGAGATCAAGCTCCAGCACCCTTCTGGCGTCGTAACAGACGTCTCCAATCGGGGGGCCAGTGGGGTGTGGGTCATCGAGGAATGCTTTCCCGATGGAACGGTCAATGAAACCGGCACCGAACCGCCGACCATGACGCTGGACCAGGTGGTGCGCGCCCTAACCGCCCGTGGCGACTCCGTGACGGTTGACGGCGCCCCCTATACCCCTGGAATGAACTGACCGCGCAACCCCGCAGGGGCTTTGCCGCAGCTTGGTCCGCCACCGAGTCCTTGGGTGGTTATTCGCGGCCGCCGCAGGTTTTAGCCGCGTGTGCGGGGGGCGAATACCGCTGAAACTGATAAAAACCTGTGTTAGCCATGCCGCAATTGCCTAGCTGCCTTTTAATCACCTCAAACCCCCTCGCAATGCTTGACTTGGGGGGTGGTCACTCTTAAGGAAGGCGCTCTCGCGGTTCCGGCGCTTTTCGGGTCCGGGTTTGTTCTTAATATCTGGCGCGTGCGGCGCCGTCCCCTGGTCTCCAGGGTGCTAAGGCCGCGTGTTGGAGAAGAATTCCGTAAGGTGAGCCGTTTTGCTCGCCTTGCGGTTATTTATTTTGAGCAAACCAGGCCAAAACAGCCCCGGTACAGTGACACACGAACAGGATTGATAAATGCCGACGATTAATCAGTTGATTGCCAAAGGCCGTGAGCCAGCAACGAAGCGCAATAAGGTGCCGGCCCTTGAAGGCTGCCCGCAAAAGCGCGGTGTTTGCACGCGTGTGTACACCACCACCCCGAAGAAGCCGAACTCAGCCCTTCGTAAGGTTGCCAAAGTGCGCCTGACCAATGGCTTTGAGGTCGTGAGCTACATTCCGGGTGAAGGCCATAACCTGCAGGAGCACTCGGTTGTGCTGATCCGCGGTGGCCGCGTGAAAGATTTGCCAGGCGTTCGTTATCACATCCTGCGTGGTGTGCTGGATACGCAAGGGTTGCCGAAACGCCGTAAGCGCCGTTCGATCTACGGCGCGAAGCGGCCGAAGTAAGAGGAACAGGGATATGAGCAGACGTCGCCGCGCGGTAAAACGCGAAGTTCTCCCGGACGCCAAGTTCGGTGATATCGTGATCAGCCGTTTCATGAACGTGTTGATGTATGATGGCAAAAAATCCGCCGCCGAAGGTATCGTTTATGGTGCGCTCGATGTGTTGAAGAAGCGCGGCGGGGCGAATGCCGACCCGGTTCGCTT
>NCFD01000014.1 GCA_002281005.1 Acidocella sp. 35-58-6
CATCCGCGCCAAGCTCAGGCAGCAGATTAATCAAGGCGCGCCCCTTGGCCGTGGTGGTGGCTTCCGGCAGGCGCCAGACTTTCTCGCGGAAAGCTTTGCCGCCCGAGGAGAAGAATAACACAAATTGATGCGTATGCGCGTTGAAGCTGCGGGTCACAACATCATCCCCGCGCGTGGAGGTGGCCGAGCGGCCACGGCCACCGCGATTCTGGGCCCGGAAAGTTTCCAACGACGTGCGCTTGATAAAGCCATCGCGCGTCAGCGTGACCACCATCTGCCCCGGTTCGATGAGGCTCTCGTCATCCTGGTCCGTCTCAAGGTCCTCAATGGTGGAGCGGCGAGGTGAGGCGATTTTGGCGCGCGCTGCCAGCAACTCATCACGCATCACTTCAAGGCGGCGCAGACGCGAGCCGATAATATCCAAAAGCTCGCCGATGCGGGTGGCTACTTCGGTCAACTCGGCCTGGATTTTCTCGCGCTCCAACCCGGTCAAACGAGCCAGACGTAATTCCAGAATCCCGCGCGCCTGCGCTTCGGTCAGACGCATGGTGTTGTCGGCTCTAATCGTGTTGCCAACATCATCGATCAGCGCCAGCAAAGGTGCCACATCTTCCGCCGGCCAGTCCCTGTCCATCAACGCCGTGCGGGCGGTGGCGGCATCCGGGCTGGCGCGAATGATCCTGATCACTTCATCAATATTCGCAACCGCGGTGGCGAGACCCACAAGTAGATGCGCCCGGTCACGCGCCTTGTTCAACTCAAATCGGGCGCGGCGCAGAATCACTACCTCGCGGAATTCCACGAAGCAGTTCAGCGCATCCTTCAGCCCCATTTGGCGCGGCCGGCCTTTATCAAGCGCCAGCATGTTGATGCCAAAACTGGTCTGTAAATTGGTGAAACGATAAAGCTGGTTCAGCACCACCTCGCCGGTGGCATCGCGCTTGAGTTCCACGACAATGCGCATGCCCTCGCGGTCACTCTCATCGCGCAAATCGGCAATACCTTCGATATCCTTGGCCCGCACCAGCTCGGCAATGCGCTCCAGCAACACCGATTTATTCACCTGATACGGAATTTCAGAGATAATAATCGCGTCACGGTCTTTACGAATTTGTTCAATGGTCGCGCGGGCGCGAATCGTAATCGAACCGCGGCCCGTCTCAAAAGCATTCCGAATACCCGAGCGCCCCAGAATAATACCAGCAGTCGGAAAATCCGGCCCCGGCACAATCTGCATCAGGGCTTCCAAAGTAATATCCGGGTCCGCAATCAACGCCAGCGTGGCATCCACAATCTCGGTGGGATTATGCGGCGGAATGTTGGTGGCCATGCCTACCGCAATGCCGTTCGAGCCATTGATCAGCAGGTTGGGGTATGCCGCAGGCAGAACCTTCGGCTCCTGCTCGCTCTCGTCATAGTTGGGCTGGAAATCGACGGTGTCCTTGTCGATATCCTCCAGCAGCAGCATCGCCGCCGCCCCTAGACGCATTTCAGTGTAACGCATGGCCGCCGGCATATCGCCGTCAATCGAGCCAAAATTGCCCTGACCATCGATCAGCGGCAGCCGCATCGAGAAATCCTGCGCCATCCGCACAGCCGCCAGATAAATCGCGCTGTCGCCATGCGGGTGATATTTACCCATCACCTCACCGGTCATACGGGCTGACTTACGGTAAGGCTTATCCGGCGTGTTACCGGACTCATTCATGGCAAACAAAATGCGCCGATGCACCGGCTTCAGCCCATCCCTTGCATCCGGTAAGGCACGCGAAACAATGACCGACATCGCGTAATCCAGGTAGGATTTACGCATCTCCTGCTCAATCGAGACAGGCTCCGAGCCACCCCGCGGCAGGGGTCCGGCGTCAGGTTCGTCCGTTGTATCGCTCATATCAGGTCAGGTTCGGAGAGGCTGGGGCGCGCATGGTGGCAAAAGAGTCGCCAGGAGGCGCGTAACACACTGAATTCATTAAAGAAAATATCCTAAAACCGTCAGTAATCATAGTCATTTTGGCCAAAAAGTCAAATTCGAGGCAGTTTGTCCAGGGTCGGCAGGCCGCTGCCGCAAAGCACCTAAATCCCAGTTGCGCTTGTGGAGGACCCGCTTGTTTGGCAATGGTCATCACAATAAAATACCTGGAGCGTAGAATGTCGTTATCCCGCCGGTCTGTTCTGGCCGCCACCGCCGCCCTGCCATTGGCCACACTGGCGCAGGCCGACACGCCAAAATTCACAGTCTTACTGGATTGGTTCGTCAACCCTGATCACGCGCCACTATTTGCGGCCAAATATATTGGTGCATTCGCCGCGGCTGGGCTGAACGTGGACATCATCGCACCGACCGACCCGGATATCCCCCCCCGGATGGTGGCCGCTAAAAAAGCCGATATTGCGTTATCCTACCAAACCCAGCTTTACCTGTTATGCGACCAGGGGTTGCCGCTGCGCCGCACCGGTACGCTGATCAACCAGCCATTGAACACGTTGATGGCACTTGGAACATCCGGCATCACCAAAATATCCGACCTGAAAGGCCGCAAGATTGGTTATTCTGTCGCGGGTGTGGAAGATGTGTTGATCGGCACGATGCTCGGTTCAGCCGGACTGTCGCTGCACGATGTCACGCTGGTCAATGTCAATTTCAACCTGGTCACTGCGCTGATCTCCAAGGAAGTCGATGCGGTGATCGGCGGCTACCGCAACTTCGAAGAAAATGAACTTAAGGAAAAAGGCTTCAACCCGGTGGTATTCCTGCCCGAGGATTACGGCGTGCCGGCTTCGGACGAGCTGATCTTGATGTCAAACGCCGGCGCCCTAAACGACCCGCGCCTGCCGAAATTTCTGAACGCCGTGAAAAAAGGCGGCGATGCGCTTCGTAAAGACCCGCAAGGCATGTGGGAAAAATTCATCGCCGATCAGGCCAGCCTGAATGATACACTAAACAAAACCGCGTGGTTCCAGAGCGTGCCGTACTTTGCCGCCAACCCGTTCTATTTGGATGTAAAGCGCTACAGCACCTATCGCGACTTTATGTTCGCCAAGGGTTTAATCAAACATAAAGGTGACGTCTCCGCCTATGCGGTGACCATTCCGGCGTGAGCCCCTGCCCGTCACTGTATGTCCAGAACCTGGCTTTGCATTATGGCGGGCAGACTATTTTTGAGAATCTGAACCTCACGATTCAGTCGGGCCAGTTGGTAGCTTTGCTCGGGCCAAGTGGCGTTGGAAAAACCAGCCTGCTGCGAATCATTGCAGGACTGGAAGTGCCGTATGCGGGGCAAGTGACAGCCTCTGACCATGCCCCGCTGAGCGGACGCATCGCCTACATGGCGCAACAGGACTTACTACTGCCATGGGCCCGCGTGATTGATAACGTGATGCTCGGTGCCAAGCTGCGCGGAATGAAACCCGAGCCTGACCGCGCGATGAATTTGCTGGAGCGCGTTGGGTTGGCTGAACGTGCCAAAGCTTTGCCTACTGAACTTTCCGGCGGTATGCGACAGCGGGTGGCCATCGCCCGCACTTTATATGAAGCACGCCCGATCGTGTTGATGGACGAGCCTTTCTCCGCCCTCGATGCCATCACCCGCACCAAAATCCAGGACCTCGCCGCAGAGTTACTGGCAGGCTGCACCACGCTGCTGATTACGCATGACCCAATGGAAGCGTGCCGGATCAGTCATCATCTGGTGGTACTCACCGGCGCCCCAGCGCGGCTCGGTGCCCCGGTTGAAGTGCCCGGCATACCGCCAAGAGCGCCCGATAATCTGCAGGTATTGCAGACTCAGGCTGACCTTTTACGGATGCTGGCGCAATGAGGGGGGTCATCACCTTCGCCGTATTTCTCATCGTGTGGTGGGCGGTCACGCAATTCTGTCCGGTGCCGCCTTACATGCTGCCCACCCCGCAATCGGTAGCCGCCGCCCTGGTCGCGCAGCGAAATTTGCTGTTCGACAATACGCTGGTCACACTTGCCGAAATTCTGCTCGGCCTGTTCTTCGGCACATTACTCGGTGCTCTGGCCGCATTAACCATGGCCGCCTTGCCCCCCGTGCAGCGCTGGTTAATGCCGGTGCTGGTGCTAAGCCAGGCGATACCCGTATTCGCCCTCGCCCCCTTGCTAGTGCTGTGGTTTGGGTTTGGCATGACCTCCAAAATCATCATGACCATTTTGGTGATTTTCTTCCCCGTCACCGCTTCATTAGCAGATGGGCTGCGCCTTACCGAACCAGGCTGGCTCGACATGGCTGCTGCCATGAACGCCTCGCGACTCTCAGCCCTCTGCCATATCCGCCTACCCGCGGCGCTGCCATCATTTGCTTCCGGCTTGCGCGTCGCCACGGCACTGGCACCCATCGGCGCCATCATCGGTGAATGGGTTGGAGCATCCTCAGGGCTTGGCTATGTTATGATCAACGCCAATGCCCGGATCCAAACCGACGTCATGTTCGCCGCCTTGTTCGTGCTTTGCGTCTTGGCGGTTCTGCTCTTCACCATTGTCGACCGTGCTTTGCGCCATCTAATTTACTGGGCACCTGACAGCCGGAGGGGCGTTTCATGAAAGCCTATCTCGCCGGGCCTGATGTCTTTCTTCCCAACGCGGCGCAGAATGCAGCGGCAAAAATCAAAATCTGTGCCGCACATGGGTTGATCGGCAAAGCTCCCCTTGAGGATGTCACACAAATCTCCACAGGCCCGCCGGCCGATATGTGGCGCGCGATCTTCCGCAAAGATATCGAGATGATGGAAGCGTGTGACCTTATCATCGCCAACCTGACACCATTTCGCGGCGCCTCAGCCGATGCAGGCACACTTGTTGAACTCGGCTGGTTTTTGGGCCGCCAAAAACCAGTGTTTGGATACTCCAACTGCGCGGCATTATTCTCTGAGCGCAGCCAGGCGCAGCAGGCCGCCGTACCCGACCTTATAGCCTCAGTGGCCGTGGAAGACTTCGGACTACCCGACAATCTGATGGTTCCAGGCGCGGTTGAACTGGGAGGCGGGCTATCGATAACGCTGCCACCGGATGGCCTAACCCGGCCCTTCGACGCCCTTGATATTTTCGAGATATGTGTAGCTCAAGCGGCGCGGCGGCTCGGCCTCACTTAAAACACCATGCCGCCCGGCAACGAAACTACCCGCCCCCATACGTGAGGCCATTCAAATAATTTGGTGCGCCCTGGTGGATTCGAACCACCGGCCTCAAGATTAGAAGTCTCGTGCTCTATCCAACTGAGCTAAGGGCGCTGAAGGCAGGCTAATGAGTCCAGTTTTCCTTGCGGTCGGCACGGAAATTATCCGCATAGGCTTTGGGCTTGGTGACACGCACGGTTGGAATTTCCAGATCATATGAAATCCCGTGCGCCTGCGCATAAGCAATCGCGGCCTCTCTGGTATCGAAGCTCAACCGCACCTGGCTCAGCATGTCGTCACTACCGGTCCAGCCCATCAGCGGGTCACGGATTTTGGCCGCATTCGGCTCAAATTCTAAAACCCAGCGATACGTTTTGGCCGTACCAGACTGCATGGCCGACCGGGGAGGAAGAAAAATACGTGGCCGCATACTGCAATTCCTTCATATGGTCGGGGCGCCCGGATTCGAACCGGGGGCCTCTTGTACCCAAAACAAGCGCGCTACCAGGCTGCGCCACGCCCCGCCATGGGGCACGGCTTAGCCTCCGGGAAACTGCTTGGCAATCACCTTATCCCCAACATTGATATTCTCTGCCGCCGTAATACCCGCCTGCAGCTCCAAAGTGGCCAAAACCGGCACGCCGCTTGAAATATCACGCAGGCTGTAAGGCACCGTATTTTCAGCAATGGCCTTGATGGTTCCGTCGGCGCCGATGAACACCATATCAAGGGGCGCTATGGTGTTTTTCATCCACATCTCAGAAACTTGCGGTTGCGGCCACGGAAACAACATGCCCGAATCAGCAGGCACAACCGGGCGGAACATTAAGCCGGTATCCTGTTGCTGCGTGGTTGCGGCCACTTCAACATTAAATATATGGCTTTTGCCGTCGTCGGAGATAATTGTGAGCTGCTCGGTGGGCAATTTCGGCTGAGGGCCCGTTGGATCATCCGATTCGGCATATGCGATGCCCGTTACCATCACCAAAACAGCCGCCACCAAAGCTAATTTCATACGCATAAACCCTTTACCTCGTCGCGAACCGGCCCTTCAGCCGGCGCGTCACGCAATTGTTCAAACCACCGCGCCGGGGGGTTTCGCCCCGCCGCCCTGAAATATGCCACACCCCGCAGCAATTCCTGCACAGCCGGGGGTAAATGGAGCGGCATTTCAATATCATTCAAAATCGCCCAGACACCAGCCCAGCATCGCGCCAAACTGTAGGGGTTATATCCGCCACCGCCAAACACAGCCAGCCGCGGTGCCAACCCGCGCACCGCCCGCACAGCGTCCCACAACGCATTATTCGAGAGTGATAGGCGGCTCATAGGGTCATCCTCCAGAGCATCCGCCCCCGGCAGCACAATCATCGCTTCAGGAGCATGAGTCTTGATGAGCGGTAATATTTTGGCTTCGAGTAAAAACCGCAACTCCGTATCGTTAAACCCCGCCGGGACCGCAAAATTCCATACCCCGCGTGAGGGGGCGCTCACCGTACCGGTCCGTGGCCATCGGCCAGCCTCATGAATTGAGATTGTCAAAACATCTGGGTCGTTGGCAAAAGCTGCCTCCACCCCGTCGCCATGGTGAGCATCAAGGTCCAGGTATACCACCCGGCGAACCCCCAGCTCACGCCACCGCAAAATGCCGAGCGCGATATCGTTCACAAAACAAAAGCCGCTGGCCCGGTCTGGCATACCATGATGATTGCCGACCCCGGGCGCATAGACCACCCCGCCATCAGCTGTCAGCGAAGCTGCCATAATGGCTCCTCCCGCAGAGGTTGCAGGACGGCGGAACACCGCGGGGTGGATGGCATTGGAATCAATACCAATCCGATATAGCGCTTGCATTTCAGGCGGCAACGATTGTTCAACCTCAGCCTGTTGCAAAGCCGAAATATAATCCGCAGTATGAAAATTTCTTAACTCGGCGCGACTCGCGGGAAAACTTTCCAGATATTTACTAGTAGGAAGCCAATTTAACGCGCAACAAACGTCGTGCACCAACATCGCCCGTGGAACCGCCAACGGATGCGGTGGTTGGAATACCTCCAGACGATAAATCTCCGATCCGATAAACCAGGAACTCATTGTTTTTACATGAAGTACCTTTTTTGAGAGCGAGCGACCCTCAAAAAATCAAGATTTCGTGACATTTTGACTCCAATGATCGATTAACTTGTGGTATAAAATATCTAAATTTGAAGACTATCTGAACAATCGGAAACTTTTCGTAAACTTTCCAATAGTATTGGCTCTCATGATCTCAAAAGGGACCTCCCACATGGCTAGCATGGAATTTGGACATTTATCCTCGCTCAAGGAGGACGGACGCGTTGCTGTCGCCCCTGGGGTGGAACTTTCCTATGTTGACCGAGGCGCTGGACAAGCCATTGTACTCATCCCAGGCTGGACCTTCTCGAAGAACGTGTTTGAAAAGCAGATCGGCCCTCTCTCGAAAAAATACCGCGTGATCACTTACGACCCCCGCAGCCAGGGGGCCTCGAGCCAGTCACCCGAGGGTAACGACTATCTGTCACACGCGGAGGATCTCGTAAAACTACTCGACACGTTGGAGGTAAAACAGCCGGTCTTGGTGGGTTGGGCCGCGGGCTGCCACACCAGCCTTGGCTATGTGAAGCTGAAGGGGGCTCAGGCAGTCGCCGCGCATGTTTCAATCGACAAACCACCGCGTAGCCTTTCATTTGAAAAAGACATTTGGGTAGAGGCCTCACTTGAGGAAGTTTCGGCGGTGCACACGCTCTATTTGCGCGATGTCCGCGGGCACGCTCAGTACTTGAGACATTATATTGAAACCGTGCTCATCCAACGTAATTTGGAATTCCATGAGCTAAGCTGGATGATAGCCCAGGCGCTCAAAACCCCGCCGTTGGTGGCGGCCCAGCTTTTTGCATCCTGCATGTTCTCAGATGATTTGGCCTCAGCCATAGCTGTCTCCCGTGCTCGCCCTACTCTGTATATTATTGCGCAGCATTGGGCCGAAAAAGCCCAACGTTACCTCAGAACCATTTTACCCGAGGCAAAGTCCGTGGTGTTTGGTGGCCGCATGATGTTCTGGGAGTACCCGGAAGCCTTCAACCGGGTACTCGACGAATTCATTCAGCATAACGTCCGCAACGCCGGTGTCACCAACGAGGAAATCTCAGACGATCGGTTCGGGAACCACAGTTTTCACGATGCTGGCGTCCAAAGCCTCGAACGCCGCGTAACCAATCGTTTCATATAAATCCGCGCGGGTCAGCATCTGGTCGACGCAATTATGCGCCCCGCCGTCGCGTGCGATGGCGGCGTATAATTTTTCGCTGGCTTTGGCGGTAACCCGGAGCGACGTCACCGGCCAAATCACCATTTTATAGCCAAAATCCTCAAACTGCTGCTTGGTGTAAAACGGCGTGCGGCCAAACTCGGTCATGTTGGCAAGCAACGGCACCCCCGGCATACGGCGGGCGAATTCGCGGAACATTTCCTCGGTATTCATCGCCTCAGGGAAAATCGCGTCAGCACCGGCTTCCATATACAGCTTGGCGCGCGCCACGGCGCCATCCATGCCTTCGCTGGCAGCGGCGTCAGTGCGGGCGATGATATATAGGTGCCGGCGGGCATGGGCCGCAGCCGCAACTTTGTTGGCCATATCTTGCGGCGAAGCCAGCTTTTTATCATTCAAATGGCCGCATTTTTTGGGCAAAATCTGGTCTTCCAGATGCACGGCGGCTGCCCCCGCATCTTCAAAACTGCGCACCATGTTCATCACGTTAAGCGCTTCACCGTAACCGGTATCACCATCCACTAAAACCGGTAGGCCGGATGCCCGCGTGACCTGGCGAATGAAAAAGCAAACATCATCCACCGTGATGATCCCCAAATCCGGCAACCCCATCGAGGCTGTCATCGCCGCACCCGATAGATAGCAAGCCTCAAAACCCGCTGCCTTGGCCTGCTGTGAGGCAATGCCATTGTGAGTCCCTGGAATCCCCAAAATACCAGGGCGCTCCAGCAAACTGCGGAAGCGTGCGCCCGCAGAGACATGCGCAATATCGCGGCCAAGCAAATAGGTCATTTGTTCACTCCATCCAGTGCCGCGGGCTTGCTGCCACCGGCCATCCAATTCAAAAGTTCCACCATATGCACCGTGGGAATACCATCCCCGGCCAGTTGTGTTAAACATCCAATATTACCAGCCGCAATCACATCCGGTGATTTCGCTTTCAACGTATCAAGCTTGCGGCGGCGCAAACTGGCTGCAATATCCGGCTGTATAATATTGTAAGTTCCGGCTGAGCCACAGCATAAATGCGGATCCTTGGGCTCAACCACCATAAAGCCGGCCTTACGCAGCAAGGTTTTCGGCGCACTGGTAATTTTCTGACCATGCTGCAACGAGCACGCCGCGTGATACGCCACCGTTATGGCGGGTGCCGCCTGACTCGGCTGATATATTTTCATAAGATATTCAGAAATATCTAGGCTTTTTGCTGAAACCGCTGCGGCCTTCGCTGCCATCGCATCACCGCGAAGCATGAAACCATAATCCTTCAAAACCGTGCCACAGCCTGAGGTATTCACGATAATCGCGTCAAATTCCGGCCCATCGCTCCAAGCCGCAACATTGCGCCGGGCCGCTTCCAACGCTTCCTCATGGCGGCCCATATGATGCACCAAGGCACCACAACAGCCCGCCGCCGCTGGTATCACCACTTCAATGCCAAGACGATTAAGCAATTCAATCGTCGCCGTATTGATCGAGGGGCCAATCGCCTGCTGAGCACAACCAGCCAGCAATGCCACCCGGCCCTTGGTTTCACCAATAGCTTTATGAACAGTGCCACCAAGCGACTGCGCTACTGGCATTTTAGCTGGCGCCAAATTCAACATCGCCCGCAGCCGCTTTACCACCATGCTTTGCCCAGGCAGTAATCCTGCAAACGGCTTGCCCAGCCGCGCCAAACTCAGCGCGGCGCGCATCCGTTTCGGGTATGGTAAAATCTGCGCCAGTGCATCCCGCAACAAGCGGTCAGTCAAAGGCCGCTTATAGGTCTCATTGATATGCACCCGCGCATGATCCACCAGATGCATGTAATCCACTCCCGAAGGACAGGTCGTCATGCATGACAGGCAGGAGAGACAGCGGTCCAGATGCAGCACTTCCTCTTCAGACGCCGGACGATCATGCTCCAGCATATCTTTGATCAGATAAATCCGCCCGCGCGGTGAATCCAGTTCATCGCCTAGCGTAATAAACGTCGGGCAGGTGGCGGTGCACATGCCGCAATGCACGCAGGTCCGCAAAATATTATTGGCAACCGCGATTTCCGGGTTTTGCAATTGTTGGGCCGTGAAGTTGGTTTGCATTTAAGCGGCTCGCAATCTGCCGGGGTTTAAAATACCGCGAGGGTCGAAACTGGCTTGCACCCGCGCCCGGATCGCCGCCAGCGCCACTGGCTCAGGTGGCACCACATCCACCACCGCCCGCAAAGGTTCAGGTGCCTGCATCAGCCACCAGGTACCACCCGCAGCGCTGGCTGCCTGACATACGGCATCATGTGTGGCCTGATCAGCCGGCCCCGTCAGGTTAACCAACCCACCGCCCCAGTCGAGAAATCCCGTAACACCCAGCGGGGCGAGTGCCCGCAATATCGCCGGGCCTGCGGACGGCACCACGGAGAGCCGCCACACAGCCTCGGCGGTATCTAAAAATTTGCAATCCCGAATATCGCGCCATAAGGCTTTGCTGTCGTCAGTGCCCAGAATCTCAGCCACGCCGAACGCACCAAGCTGTTCATGGACACGCTCGACGTGGACG
>NCFD01000328.1 GCA_002281005.1 Acidocella sp. 35-58-6
TATGTGCAGACCGCTAGCTTTTTTGGAACACTAGTTCCGTTTCAACCCGGCTTCCTCCAGCCGCTTCACATAAGCCGCCCAGCGTTGCGGCTGTTCGCGGCCCAACCGGTGCAAAATGTCCCAGGAATAAATTCCGGTATCATGCCCATCCGAGAACACCAGCCGAACCGCATAATTTCCCACCGGCTCAACACCGGTAATTCCCACCGCGGCCTTGCCTGACACTAGTTGCCGCTCCGCCGGACTGTGCCCTTGCACCTCAGCGCTGGGGCTCTCTACCCGCAGATACTCTGCCGGCAGACTGGCGTGGCTCCCATCCGAAAACCCTACCTCCAGCATATTCTCGGCTCGGCGCAGCTTGATGTCGGTGGCGGTAATCATGGCTCGAGACAGCGCGCCTCATCAGCCAGCATGATCGGGATGCCATCGCGAATCGGGTAGGCCAGACCCGCCTTCACGCTGACGAGCTCGCCCCGCTCGCGGTCATAGCGCAGTGGCCCTTTGGTCAGTGGGCAAACCAGAATTTCCAGCAAACGCGGATCGATGGGCGTGTTGTGGGGTGTGGTAGGGGCGGCGTTTGTATCAGTCATCAGCTCGCTTTCGAATCATCATCATGGCCAGCCCCAAATCCATTGATCTCAAGCAATGCCAGCAGGGCCTCGGCCCGCTTCGCCGGGTCGCGCGCTTCTAGCAACGCTTGTTTTTCTTCGGGGTCAAATGGGCACGCCATGCAAAGTGTTACCACCAAAGCATGGTCTGGCATTGTCTCAATCGCCTCCCAGTTGGCCTCGACGCCCGCCTGCACAAAATAGCGGCGCAACGCAGCCAGCAGCTTTGGCCGGTCCAATCGCGTATCAGGCCGCTGGCCGGCGTCTACTTCCATCAAATCACCAGCGAAGGCAGCGCAGGTCGCCCGTACTCGCCGGTAGCCGCGCTGGGATTCAACCTCCTCAATGACCGTAAAGCGGATCAAACCGCTTAAAGTAATGAGAAACCGCCCGTCATCAGTCTCACTGAACGACGAGATGCGCCCCAGGCAGCCGATGCGGTACAATCCCGGTCCGTTATCGCCATGGGCCAAGCGTTTATCGGGCTGCACCATCCCGAACATCCGCCCAAGCGCCAAACTATCCTCGACCATCGCAAGATAGCGCGGCTCGAAAATATTCAGAGGCAGCCGCCCGCCCGGCAGTAGCAGCGCACCGGTGAGGGGAAATACCGGAAATTCGTCCGGCAGATCCTCCAAATCGACGAAAAAATCGCTCAACGGCCGAATCACTTAAACAAAATAGCGGAGAGCTTGCGCCGCGCCGCCATGGTATCAGCGTCGTCGAACCCCCAGGCTTCAAAAAATTTCAGTAATTGCAGCCTTGCTGCATCCTCATTCCAGTCCCGCTTGCGGCGAATGATCTCCAGCAAGGCTTCAGCCGCCGCCTCACGCTCGCCGGATGCATTCAGTGCAGTGGCAAGCTCATACCGGGCCTCATAATCCGCCGGGTCAGCCGCCAGACGCGCTTCCAGTCCGATTCGCGCCCCCTGCGCCTTGCGGCCCTCAACCGCCAGCGCCAAAGCTGCCTTCGCGCCCGCAATTTCAGCGTGGTCAGCCATCGCGGCGGGCACTTCCGCCAGAATGTCGTTGGCCTGCTCCTCATCGCCCATCGCCAGCAACGCCCTGATCAACCCGCCCCAGGCTTCCGGTTTCTCCCGGTCTTCCTGCACGGCGGCAGCAAAAAGTTGCGCTGCCTGCTCAGCTTGCCCTTCCTCCAGCAACGTCTTGGCCTGCGTAATCAACTCCACGGCCGGTGCTGCCGAGCCTGCCAACTTCAGTAATGCATCGAAAAACCGTTTCACTTCGCTTTGGTCAGAACCCGGTGTGAAGAGCGAATGGATACTTGGCAGTCGCGCCCGGTCAAACTCACGTCGTCGGTTTC
>NCFD01000329.1 GCA_002281005.1 Acidocella sp. 35-58-6
CGGGCGCAGGCGCAACTCCCCAGCCCCGCCCATCCAGGTTCCAGCATCCTCGGGTGCCTTTGCATACCAGCCGGCCCCTAAAACCACGTGCTTAGGAACCCGCGCCAGGCATAGCCCCAACTGCCGCCGGTCCTCGGAATCCGGGTTAGTGTCTGCAGGGGCGGCACAGCGCGTTACCAGCGCCAGGGCTGTCGCCGGCCCGGTCATACGGAAAACAGCCGTCCGCCGCCCGGCCTTCCAGGCCTGCATGGGCATCACCGTTTTGCACCCCGCCACGCCGCGCAAACCGGCATCATAGGTCAGGCTGAACCCGGCCCGCAGGGCGATGCCGTGCAATACCCGCCGGATTTCCGCGAGCTTCGGCCCGCCGCTGACCAACACCGCGCAGGGCGTGCGGCAGGTGCCCCGCGTCCCAACCTCGTGGTAGAGTTCCCCGCGATTTCCGGTATCAATATAACTCTCGGCGGCCATGCCATCGGCCAGCAAAACATCATGCCGGTCCAACTCAATGTGGTAATAGGTCACGGCTGAATGCGGCATCTCGGTAATTGTGGCACCATTCACCAAATGGCGGGCGGGCACCATCACACCTTGAATGAACACCGCATGCAGCGGAGATAGATACACCGGCCGCAACGGAATCCCCTGCCCCAACGCCCCCGGCGCAAACCGCACCGGCCTCTCTGCGGGCTTGCCACCCAAATCGAGCGTCCGCCAGCCAACCCAGCACACCCGGCGGCGCACACCCGCCAGCGTGATGATCGGGTCGTCCGGCTTGAAATCCTCCACCGGCTTATAACCATTCGGCGTCAGCAGCCTGGTGCCACGCCTGAAGCACGGCATATCGCCACCCAGCGTTATCAGCGTGCCGCCATGACCATCAGATAGCATTTGCACCGCTGGCTGTCCCGCCGCCACGCCCAGCGCAAAGCTACTCAACGCAACACCCTTGGTATCAGTGGCCGTTAGCGTGCCATTGCTGAAACTCACCAGCGATGTTGCTATCCCCACCAGATCAATCGCATCATGATCCAGCATATTGGTAACGGCACTGGTAAACTGCGCGGCATCATTGATGGTCAGCACCGCACTGCCACCTGTAAAAGCAATCGTTCCACCAGTGACACCATGCACCACATCCAGCGCCGAGAACCCCGAAATCGCGATCATGCTGCCGTCACTCAGGCTGATATTATCGGCCAGCATCAAATAGCCACTGGCCTGAATATCGCCGCCCAACAGGCTGATACTCCCCAGCGCCCCAACCTCTCCCACAACCCCGCTGCCGCTTAAGGTTGCCCCCACCAGTAAGCTCAAAGATGAGGCCAGCAGCGTGCCACCCGTCAACGTCATGAATGAGTCTGATATCAACGCCACACTCAGCGACACCTCGCCCGCGACACTAACCAGCCCACCGGTCTGGTGCAGCGAAGCCGCCGTCAGCACTGCATCCGGCCCCACGGCTATCATCCCCGCCGCCTGCACGCCGCCGATCACTGATAAATGCGCGGTGCCACCCAGCGACAATGTTCCATCTACGTTGAGGCTGGACACATTGAGACTTGCCTGGTCAAAAACATTGAGAGCCCCGGCGTCATTCAAAACGCCCGTGCTTAGCTGCGCAGCACCAATCACCGCCATGCTCGCGGCGCTGGCAACACTTAGCGCCGCCGTCGCCAGACTACCTGCCACCACCAGGTCAGCCACGCCGCCGGCGCCAACCGCCACACTGCCCGCCACCGCCACAGCGCCAAAAATATTCACACTGCTACCCGAAGCATTAGAGCCCGCGGCGATCACCAAATCGCCCGCCACCGAAAAATAATTCGTCAGCACGCTCAGCGAGCCAGCACCGGCATAATCTCCAATCGTAACATTTTCCCGCAGCACAACGTTCGCCCCGCTATCAAACAGCGCATGGCCGCCGC
>NCFD01000330.1 GCA_002281005.1 Acidocella sp. 35-58-6
GCCACCTACCAGGTGCCGGTTGAAGTCCGCACTGAGCGCCGCCAGGCGCTGGCCATCCGCTGGATCATCGATAGCGCCCGCAAACGCGGTGAGCACACGATGGAAGAGCGGCTTTCAAACGAGTTGCAGGATGCGGTGAATAATCGCGGGTCTGCCGTCAAGAAACGCGAAGACACCCATCGTATGGCCGAGGCTAATAAAGCCTTCAGCCATTATCGCTGGTAACATCCACTTTTAGTTTAGCCCGTACGGAGCAAGTCACATGGCAAAAGCAAAATTTGAGCGGAATAAGCCGCACGTAAACATCGGCACCATTGGTCACGTTGACCATGGTAAAACCTCCCTGACCGCCGCAATCACCAAGGTGCTGGCAAAGTCAGGTGGCGCTACTTTCACCGCCTACGACATGATCGATAAGGCTCCGGAAGAACGCGCTCGTGGCATCACCATCTCGACCGCTCACGTCGAGTACGAGACCGCCAACCGCCATTACGCTCACGTCGACTGCCCAGGCCATGCTGACTATGTGAAGAACATGATCACCGGTGCTGCCCAGATGGACGGTGCGATTTTGGTTGTGTCCGCGGCTGATGGCCCGATGCCGCAGACCCGCGAGCATATTCTGCTGGCCCGTCAGGTCGGTGTGCCGTCGCTGGTGGTGTTCCTGAACAAGATGGATCTGGCTGACCCTGATCTGGTTGAGCTGGTGGAAATGGAAGTTCGCGAGCTTCTCTCCAAGTATGGTTTTGATGGTGACAATATCCCCATCATCAAGGGTTCGGCTGTGGCCGCTCTCGAAGACAAGACCCCGGAAATCGGCGAGCAGGCTGTGCTAGCTCTGATGGCCGCGGTTGACGAATATATCCCGCAGCCCGCCCGCGCCAAGGACAAGCCGTTCCTGATGCCGGTTGAAGACGTGTTCTCGATCTCAGGCCGTGGCACCGTTGCTACCGGTCGTGTGGAGCGTGGCATTATCAAGGTTGGTGAAGAAGTTGAAGTTGTTGGCCTGCGCGCCACCACCAAGACCATCGTCACCGGCGTTGAAATGTTCCGCAAGCTGCTCGACCAGGGTGAGGCCGGCGATAACATTGGCGCATTGTTGCGTGGTACCAAGCGTGAAGATATCGAGCGCGGCCAGGTTCTGGCAGCCCCAGGTTCAATCACCCCGCACACCAAGTTCCATGCTCAGGCTTACATTCTGACCAAGGAAGAAGGTGGCCGTCATACACCGTTCTTCACCAACTATCGTCCGCAGTTCTATTTCCGCACCACCGACGTCACGGGTATCGTGACCTTGGAAGCTGGCACGGAAATGGTAATGCCGGGTGATAACGTGGCAATCGACGTTGATCTCATCGCGCCGATCGCGATGGATGAAGGCTTGCGTTTCGCCATCCGTGAAGGTGGCCGGACCGTTGGTTCAGGCGTTGTTGCCAAGGTCACTAAGTAAAATTCGGCCCCCAGGAGCGTAAGTTTACTATGGATAACCAAAACATCCGCATTCGCTTAAAAGCGTATGACCACCGCGTGCTGGATAACAGCACGAAGGACATCGTGAACACGGCGAAGCGTACGGGCGCACAAGTGCGGGGGCCGATTCCGCTGCCGACACATATCGAACGGTTCACCGTGAACCGTTCGCCGCATGTGGACAAAAAGAGCCGCGAGCAGTTCGAAATCCGGACTCATCGTCGTTTGCTAGATATCGTTGACCCGACACCGCAAACTGTGGACGCGCTGATGAAGCTCGATCTCGCAGCCGGTGTCGAAGTCGAAATCAAGATCTGAGACCAGGTGGAATTATGCGTACCGGTGTGATTGCAAAAAAGCTGGGTATGACCCGGCTATTTAAAGAGGACGGCACCCACGTGCCGGTAACAGTTCTGCACCTCGATGAGGTTCGGGTTGTTGCCACAC
>NCFD01000331.1 GCA_002281005.1 Acidocella sp. 35-58-6
TCGGCCAGACCTGTCGATCATTTCGTCACTGGAAGCCGCCACCTGCATCATCACAGGCTTAACAGACAGAATGCGATGCGGCGAGAGTGAATTAATATTGTTTCGTGAGACTTACTTACGTTGATCATGAAGCTGTCAGACACCACTCTTGTATGGTCCGGCGTTTGCATGGCACGCTCCATTACATTGCTAATAATCCACTCAGGCTAAGGGCGAGCGTATAATGTCATTGTCGTTGCAGGTTAAAAATTGGTGAAACATTTGGCGTTCTACAACGACCTGCCGCTGAATGTGGCAGAATTTGACCTGAAAGAGGCATTGACGGTTGTGCAATGTCTCAAAAAATTGACTGAACTTTTTTTGTGGAAGGCGCCGCGATGAGCGATATTTTTTCAAGCGCCTGGCCCGATTATGATCCAGGCCGGTATTTTTGTGAGTTGACCAAGCCACGCACTGATGCGGGGCCGGTCCCTGGGTGGCTGGCGGAACGGTTGTCCAAGATCGGCTTGACCGCCTTGCGCGGCCGGGCCGCGGCGGCGGAGACTGAACTGATCGATTTGGGGATCACCTTTACGGTGTATTCGGATGCCACCGCCATCGACCGGATTCTGCCATTCGATTGTATTCCACGGATTCTCACCCACGGTGAATGGGATTTGCTGGAGCGTGCCTGTGTGCAGCGCGTGACCGCGCTCAACCTGTTTTTGGGTGATATTTACGGCAAAGGGAAAATCATCAAGGACGGCATTATTCCCGCCGAGCTGGTATATGGTAACTCCAACTACCGGCCGGAAATGCAGGATTTCCCGGTGCCGCACGGTACGTACGTGCATGTCTGCGGCATTGATATCATCCGCGATGAGCATGGCGATTTCCGGGTACTGGAAGATAACGCCCGCACGCCGTCAGGTGTGTCATACGTCATTGAGAACCGCCATCTGATGCTGCGGACCTTCCCGGATTTGATGGCCGGCATCCGGCTGCGCCCGGTGGATGATTATGGCCGCCGCTTACGCGCCGCCATGTCGGAAATTGCACCAGGCGACCTTGAGGACCCGCAGGTGGTGCTGCTCTCACCCGGTATTTATAACTCGGCGTATTTTGAGCATGTGTTTCTGGCCCGCGAAATGGGCGTGCCGCTGGTGGTCGGCTCTGACCTCGTGGTGGAAAATGATCGGGTTTATATGCGCACGATCACTGGCCTGCGCCCGGTCCACACCATTTATCGCCGCTTGAATGACGACTTCCTGGACCCGGACGTGTTCCGCCCGGAATCCATGTTGGGCGTGCGCGGGCTGATCGGTGCCTGGAAGGCCGGCAATGTGGCGATCGCCAATGCGGTGGGCACCGGTGTTGCCGATGACAAGGCGGTCTATGCCTACATGCCGCGGATTATCAAATACTATCTTGGCGAAGAGCCGCTGATTGAGAATGTGCAGACCAATATTTGCCGCGAAAAAGAGGGTCTGGCTTATACACTCGCTAATCTCGACAAACTTGTGACCAAGCCGGTGGGTGAGTCAGGTGGCTACGGCATCACCATCGGCCCGCGCGCCAGCAAGGAGGAGCTTGAAACCTCCCGCGCCGCTATTTTGGCC
This sequence comes from Acidocella sp. 35-58-6, assembly GCA_002281005.1. GTDB lineage: Bacteria > Pseudomonadota > Alphaproteobacteria > Acetobacterales > Acetobacteraceae > Acidocella. Next base: position 1,599 of record NCFD01000331.1, read on the forward strand.
GACCCGGCGCAATGGATCAGCCAGCCGATGATCGGGCTTTCAGTGGCGCCGACCCTGACTGAGGAAGGGGTGGGACCACGCCACCTGGATTTGCGGCCCTTTATTATCACCGGCAAGGGAAGCTGGGTTCTGCCGGGAGGTTTAACCCGTGTGGCCTTGAAGCGCGGCAGCCTGATCGTTAACTCTAGTCAGGGAGGTGGTTCAAAGGACACCTGGGTGCTGGCCGATAATTTCGCCGACGGAGGCGCTCCATGAGGTTCGACACGGTACTGCTCTCGCGCGACGCGGAAGGTTTGTTCTGGATGGCGCGGTATCTTG
>NCFD01000332.1 GCA_002281005.1 Acidocella sp. 35-58-6
CAAATTGACTCGCTACGGTTTCACGGATGACTTCCTTGCTAACCGGAAGATTCGCTTCATCGCAAACAACATAAATTTTTTTCGAAAAATTTCCGATTGAATAATTGATTTTTGACAAGATATCTAGAAAAGTAATCTTGTAATCATCTTTCTCAGGTGAGTTCGTGGCTTCGGCTTGTTTGCTAACGTCTAACCAATCATTTTCGATACGAAGCTGAGCAACAACACCAATACCATGATCGAGATAGATTGTTCGGGCCAGTTTTTTGAAAAGTGGAGTGCTTGTGATGTGGGGCACTAGACTTCTGAAAAATTGACAAGTGAAATCATCCAAACTTCCGGGACCTTTTTTGCCCTCCCAGCCCATCACAAAGGTGCCGCCAATGAAGCAGTGCCAACCATTGTCGTTTTCAATCGGCGGCTGGTCAAGAATTTCCATTCCGAAAGCATGCGCAAACCGGACCAAGTGATCGACGGAATAAACTGAAGAAAAAGGTACCTTGTCCTTATGCTCCGATTTGGCGTCAAAAATTACAAAATCCGGTAGAACAACCGGACGGTTCATTTAACGTGCTTTGTTAAAAAGCCCAAATAATGCATATTTTTGATTATTAAGTCCCAGCCCCAAGTCTGAATATCCAATAGGACCAGTCTCTATGGTGGCCTCAACTTGTACATTATCGATGCTCAAATCCACAAGCCTCACATATGAGCTTTACTAACGTCGTAGATGACATAGAACACATATTTTTGCCAGCGTCTTGTACTACCCCGCAAACGCCCGCGGCCTCCCTTCCGCGTCAATTGCCACGAACGTAAACACTGCTCGGGTCACCCGGTATTCTTCCTCGGTAATTCGCGCCCGGCGCCAGGCCTCGACATTGATCTTCATGGACGTGCGGCCCTGTGAGAGCAGTTCGCAATACACGCTCACCTCATCGCCGATTTTTACCGGACGCAGGAAGCTCATGGCGTCTACCGAGACCGTCACGCAGCGGCCGTGTGACACTCGCGATGCCAGGTTACCGGCGGCTAAATCCATCTGGCTCATCAGCCAGCCGCCGAAAATATCGCCATTGGCGTTGGAATCGCCTGGCATGGCGATGGTGCGGATCATCGGGATGCCGGCCGGCGGGTGCTCCGCCGGCGTTGCGGTCGTCATACCTACAGGCTTTTCTCGATCCAGGCTTTCAGCGCACTTTTGGGGGCAGCACCCACCTGGGTGGCGGCCGGTTTGCCATCCTTGAAGATGATTAAAGTCGGGATGCCGCGCACGCCGAACTGGCTGGGGGTGAGGGGGTTTTCGTCGATATTCACCTTCACGATGTCCAGTTTGCCAGCATATTCAGTGCCCAACTCCTCCAAGGAAGGGGCAATGGCGCGGCAGGGGCCGCACCATTCGGCCCAGAAATCCACCAGCACCGGGCCTGAGGATTTGAGGACGTCAACAGCGAAGGTTTCGTCGGTTACAGGTTTGCTCATGATAACTTCCTAGAATTGCGTTGTGCTGAACATGGCGGGAATGGTCACGTTGATCAAGCGGTTCGGGTGGTTTTAGATGGCTGTGCGTGCTCTGGTGCATGGCGGGCCAATAGGGCGGCTGGGACTGGCATGACGACGGCGGTTTCGGTCCAGATCAGCAGGCAGGAGATATGTTTTGTCGGGAAAATTTGGCCCAAAACAGCTTGGTAGGCGGCCAATTGGCGCAAATAGGCGGCGGGAATAGCATTTGGGTCACTGGGGGGTAGCCGGTCCGTTTTATAGTCGGCAACCAAAATGGCTTCGTTGCTTATTACCAACCGGTCCACAAGCCCGCCAATTTCTATGTCGCCCAAAACCCCAACCAGAGGCACCTCCGCCTTCGAGCCTTCACCGAACAAAGGAGCCAGATCGACGTGT
>NCFD01000333.1 GCA_002281005.1 Acidocella sp. 35-58-6
AACCCTTTTTACTGCTTTTCTGGGCATGGCCGCGGCCCATGGTGGGCTAAGACATGTGGTGGTAACCCGTGCCGGCAAAATCATCGGCGGGTTGCGGGTAAATATGAGCTTGCGCCGTGCGGCAGGCAGTGGCGTTGAGGGGGTAACACTCGGTGAGGTCGCCAATAGCAATTTCATTGTCGTCGACGAGTCAGGGGCGGCCTTTGATGTCATTAAAGCGATGTCAAAACAGCAAGCGACCATGGCGATCATAGTCTCACCCGCAATTCCTGGCGCAGCGCAGACGGTGGTTGGGGTGATTACAAAAGAGCATATCGCCGATACCGTGGCCCAGTCGGTGACACTCTACCCCGGCTAGGTAAACCTGAGATCATCAAGCATTGCGGCAAGGCTTGCCACCAAAACGCAACACGGCTAGAACCCGCGCCGGAATGGGCGCGTAGCGCAGCGGTAGAGCACCACCTTGACATGGTGGGGGTCACAGGTTCAATCCCTGTCGCGCCCACCAAAATTTAGAAAAATTTTCTCTTGTTTCGGGCCTATTGGCAGAGATCTGCTGTTGTTGGACAATTCAGTTTCTGCCCGCCATACGCTGCGGGGCTAGGCTTAACTGCCGTCTTTATTTCAAAAGAGGACTAAAACATGACCATTCAACTTGGCCAATTGGCACCGGATTTCGAGCAGGATTCCAGTCAGGGGAAAATTAAATTCTACGACTATCTGGGCTCGTCCTGGGGCATTTTATTCAGCCATCCGAAGGACTACACGCCGGTCTGCACCACCGAACTGGCCGAGGTCGCACGTTTGAAGCCGGAATGGGACAAGCGTAATGTCAAACCGCTTGGTCTGTCCGTTGATACGGGCGAAAACCATGCCGGTTGGGCCACGGATATTGTTGAGACCCAGGGTCAAGCTCTGAATTTCCCAGTGCTGGCTGACCATGACCGCAAGGTCTCCAACCTGTATGGCATGGTCCACCCCGAGGCCGACCCTTCGGTGACCGTGCGTTCGGTATTTGTCATCGACCCGAATAAAAAAGTTCGGCTCATCCTCACATACCCGCCCTCTACGGGACGGAATTTCCTCGAAATTCTGCGGGTTGTGGATAGTTTGCAGCTAACCGATGCCCATAAAGTGGCAACCCCGGTAAATTGGAAAAACGGTGAGGATGTGATCATCGTCCCCTCGTTATCCGATGAGGATGCCAAGGTCCGCTTCCCTGACGGCTGGAAGACCTTGAAACCATACCTGCGAATTGTGAAGCAGCCTAAGCTGCCACACGCCTGATTTGACAATTATGACGGGCCGTTCAGACGGCCCGTTATAATGAATGGTTAGCAGACGTTGTGTGTCACTGAACCTTCACGGTAGTGTCATCGCTCTGTCATGAAACGCGCTTATGGAGGCGCTCATGGAAATAGCGAGTCACAAAATGTCTTCAGTCACCCCGCTCACTGACCTGCAGGCAGCCCTGGAAACAGACCGTGTGCGGGTGTCCATTCGGGACCTGAATTTCTATTATGGCGAAACTCATGCCCTAAAAGACATCAATATCGATTACCTTGACCGCAAAACCACGGCCATGATCGGTCCCTCCGGCTGTGGAAAATCCACACTTTTGCGGGTTTTGAACCGGATGTACGATCTCTACCCAGGCCAACGCGCCGAGGGCGAGGTGATGCTGGGTGACCAGAATATCATTGCACCGGGCGTGGATTTGAACCGGTTGCGCCGCCGAATTGGTATGGTGTTCCAGAAACCGACGCCATTTCCGAAATCTATTTATGAGAACGTGGTTTTTGGCGTGCGTCTGCACGAAAAACTCTCAAAAGCCGAGTTGGATGAGCGTGTTGAATGGGCCTTAACCCGAGCAGCTCTCTGGGGCGAGGT
>NCFD01000334.1 GCA_002281005.1 Acidocella sp. 35-58-6
GCCCCATGGATCAGCAAATGCGAGAGGTGTGCTGCCACCGATTTGCCTGCTGCCAGCGCTTCCCGCCGCACCACCCCAAAGCCCAGCAGAATTTCCGGTGGTTGTTCGTAGGTCAAAACATTGGTTGGTTTATTTTTGCCACGGTCACGCGCATTCAGCCGCTTGATCGTCCGATCATCGGTAAGCACCACGTTGGCATCACAATCCATAACATCCATGGCACGCCGTACCACATTTACCACATCACGCACATAAACATGCCAAAGCCGGTGGTCGATGATAATCTCGCCTCCGAAACCGGAGGCGCTGAGACTTCGTGGCTCCATGATCAGCTATGCCGTTCTCTGATATGTTCCTTCACGGCAGCGTGGCGCTGGTCGTAGGCTTCCACAATCCGTCCGACCAGTGGGTGACGCACAACGTCGCCGTTATTAAACCGCGCCACACCAATGCCGGAGATACCTTCCAGGGTCTCCAAAGCATCAGCCAGCCCGGAGCGTGTTCCGGCTGGCAAATCAATCTGGGTTAAATCTCCGGTTATCACCATCCGGGTACCTTCCCCCATGCGGGTGAGGAACATCTTCATTTGTACCGGCGTGGTATTTTGCGCTTCATCGAGAATCACGAAGGCATGGGCAAGTGTGCGGCCCCGCATGAAGGCCAGCGGTGCGATTTCAATTTCGCCGGTCCTCATCCGCTTGGTCAATTGGTCACCCGGCAGCATGTCGTTCAGCGCGTCGTAAAGCGGGCGCAAATAGGGGTCCACTTTCTCCTTCATATCGCCGGGCAAAAACCCCAGCCGCTCACCGGCTTCCACCGCCGGGCGTGAGAGCACAATCCGGTCCACCTTGCCGGAGGTCAGCATCGCCACCGCCTGCGCCACCGCAAGATAGGTTTTGCCGGTTCCAGCGGGGCCCATGGCGAACACCATCTCATGGCGGGCCAGCAAATCAATGTAAGCCGTCTGCGCCGCACTGCGCGGCCCGATGGCACCTTTGCGGGTCCGTATGGCGGGCAAGTCAGAGAGCGGCAGCCTCGGGTCGGTGGTCGGGTCGGTCAACCGCATCGCAGCATCTACTTTCGGCCCATCGATAAACTCGCCGCGCTCCAGTTGCCGATACAAGGCTGCCAGTGCGGCCTCGGCAGCGGCAACCTGAATGGTTGGCCCTGCGATGGAAATACGGTTCCCCCGGCAGGCCAGCCGCACACCGAGCTTTTGCTCGATCCGCGCCAGATGCCGGTCATGATCACCAAGCAACAACGGCAACAACGCGTTGTTACTGAAGGTCATGGTCAATGACCTTGGGGGAAGGGAGGAGGATGGGGTAGCCGAGGATGCGAGGATCTGGCTCAAGCTGGGATTGTCTCCTTTGATTGGATGAGGTTTCCTAATAGAGAGTTGGGGTTGGCATGGGTGATTGTCACGCTATGAATTTCGCCGGTCAGCTCAACGGGTGACTCTACCACCACCGGCTGGGCGTAGAGGGATCTTCCAGCAATCTGCCCGCCGTAGCGGCCCGTACCGGTGAATAAAACCGGTGTGGTGAGGCCAACGGTGGAGGCGTTGAACTCATCCTGCTGGCGGCGCAGTTCGGCTTGTAATTCATACAGCCGCGCATCTTTCACCTCTTCGGGCAGTTGCGGCAGTCCTGCCGCCGGTGTGCCGGGGCGGGTGGAGTATTTAAAGCTGTAGGCCAGCGCAAAGCGGGTCTCGCGCACCAGCGCCATGGTCGCCTCAAAATCTGCATCGCTCTCACCGGGGTGGCCCACGATGAAGTCTGAGGTGAACGCCATATCCGGGCGCAAATCCCGCAGCCGGGCGATAACTTTACGGAAATCATCGGCCTTGTGCTTGCGGTTCATGGCGTTGAG
>NCFD01000335.1 GCA_002281005.1 Acidocella sp. 35-58-6
GGTCGTCGCCTGACTAGATCCTCAACCGCAGCGCAATATGCGCCCAGGGGGCGTCATGCCGACCATCGAGTTGCTGGGCGGAAAGGTCCAGATTTATCAGCGCGGCAATAGCCGTTTTTGGCAGGCGCGGGCGTCTGTCGGCAATAAGCAGCGCCAGTTCAGCACCAAGCAGGAGATCCAGGATCTGGCGGCCAAGGCCGCCGAGACATGGTATTTTAGCCTGCAGGGCAAGAACCAGGCTGGCGTGCTGAATGACCGCCCAACCTTCAAAAAAGCCGCCGACCAATTCCTCAAGGAATACGGCGTTATCACAGAAGGTGAGCGTTCCGAGAAATGGACCGAGAGCCATGCGATCAGATTGCGGGTTCATCTGCTGCCATTCTTTGGTCCTTTGCCGCTCGACAAGGTAACGCCCGGCAAGGTGCAAGAATACCGGGTGCACCGGATGACGACCTACGCCGCACCAAACGCGCATTCGAAAAGTCAGCATAAGCCGAAGGCCAAGCCGCCGGCGCGCAGCACCTTGCATGATGAGGTGGTGACTTTGCGGATGGTGCTCAAAACTGCCATCCGGCATGGCTGGCTGGAGCATCTGCCGGACCTCACACCGCCCTATCGCACGCAGGGTAAGATCGTGCATCGGCCCTGGTTTAGTCCTGAGGAGTATAAGCAACTCTACGAGGCGGCGCGTGCGAATGCGAAGGCACCGGAGCGGGCTCACTACAGATGGAATGCCGAGCAGGTTTATGACTTTGTGCTGTTCATGGCGAACACCGGCCTGCGGCCTGACGAAGCCTTCAACCTTCAGCACCGCGACGTCACGATTGCCCAGGACGAAAGCAATAAGCCGGAAATTCTGGAGATCGAGGTTCGCGGCAAGCGCGGGGTGGGACATTGTAAGAGTATGCCGGGTGCTGTGCGCGTCTATCAGCGGCTACTGGCCCGCGCGAAGCCGGCGCATGGCGAGTCTAGACGCGAGCGGCAATTGCGTCGCAAGAGCGGCGGTGAACCGCCGGCGATGCCGGAGCTCGAATATCCGAAGCCAACCGACCGCGTGTTCCCGGGGAATCATATCAAGCTGTTTAACAATCTGCTTGAGCGGGCAGGGCTGAAAATTGATCGCGATGGCAAAGCCAGGACTGCCTATAGTTTGCGTCATACCTATATCTGCATGCGTCTCATGGAAGGTGCGGACATCTATCAGGTCGCGAAGAATTGCCGCACCTCGGTCGAGATGATTGAGAAGCACTATGCCGTCCACCTCAAGAACACGCTCGATGCTGCGGCGATCAACGTGGTACGTAAGAAGGCTGCGAAGGGGAAGCAGAAAGCAAAAGCTGCCAGCGTGGATGCCGATTAGATGTTTAATCTCGGCTGGGTAGCGATCCGCTTGGCGGATCGCCCAAAAGCGCACCCCTTGCGGGTGCGCAATCAGGGGCTTGGCCCCGCTTAACTTACACTCATCGGCGTTTTAACACACCTTGATCGATATCAAGGCGTCTTCCGATAAAATGATACAGTCTGAGTCCATCGAGTTGGCCCCAACGTCATTGGGAGTGCGGGCTGGCACGGGAGATAAGTGATGTACCTTCAAGATGTTGTTTATTATGTATTTTTGGCAGGCCTGTTTTTCATGATGATGCGCTTGGGTTGCGGCGCGCATATCATGGGGCATGGCCATCATCACCCGCCATCTGATCCGGGCCGTGATACTGCAACCGGTATACCGTCCCACCAAACCGGCGAGGAAATTGATCCGGTTTGCGGCACAAGCGTGCTGACATCGACGGCCAAGACCTCCGCCTATCGTGGCGGCATCTACTATTTCTGCTCACAGAAATGCCGCGAGGCGTTCGAGGCAGCACC
>NCFD01000336.1 GCA_002281005.1 Acidocella sp. 35-58-6
GGGGCTGCTGGGTGCCTCGATGATCCCCACCGTATTTACCTCATCCTTTCACTACTTCCAGGGTGCCAAACGAGTTTATGCAGCGGCGGTGATCGGCACCATCGCCTCGGTGGCGCCGACGCTCGGGCCGGTAATCGGTGGGTATATTACCGATACGTTGAACTGGCACTGGTTGTTTTACATCAACCTAGTGCCGGGCGTGGTGGTGGCAATTCTGGTGCCGCTGCTCGTAAAAATCGACGAGCCGGATTTTTCGTTGCTTAAACAGGCCGATTATTTTGGTATCATTTTGATGACGCTGGGCCTCGGCACATTGGAGTATTTTCTTGAAGAGGGCACGCGCTGGAACTGGTTCAGCGATTCCACCATAACGGCGTGCGCCTGGGTGGCCGGGCTTTCCCTGGCGGCCTTCATTATCCGCAGTATGACGGTGACCAACCCGGTGGTGGATTTCCGCGCTTTGGGTAATCGCAATTTCGCGCTGGGCTGTTTCCTATCGTTCGTTACCGGCATTGGTATATTCTCAACCATCTATCTCACCCCCTTATTTCTTGGGTATGTACGCGGGTTTTCCGCCTGGCAGACCGGCGTTGCGGTTTTCTCCACCGGCCTCGCCTCAATCGCGGGCGTGCCGGTGTATATCATCCTGGCCCGCAAGTTTGATCTGCGCTGGATCATGATGTTTGGTCTCGCCTGCTTTGGAATTTCGATGTGGAGTTTTTCGTTCATCACCAGTGACTGGGGCGGCAGCCAGTTGCTTATTCCCCAAATCATTCGCGGCTTCCCGCAGGTGTTTTGTGTGGCCCCCTCGGTCACGCTGGGGTTGGGGAGCCTGTCTCCGGCACGGTTGAAATATGCCAGCGGGTTATTCAACATGATGCGCAATCTCGGTGGCGCGGTGGGCATCGCGGTATGCGGCGCCGTGCTGAACGCCCAAACAAATCTGCACTTCCAGGCTTTAGCCAGTCATCTGACCGCCCAAAACGCCCCGATGCTGCGGTGGCTTCATGAGATGAATCATCAGGTTTCGCAAAGTCTCGGCTCGCCCATTGCGGATCACGAAATTGCGCTGCGTAACCTCTGGCACATCACCTATATTCAGGCGCAAACGCTCTCCTATGCCGATACGTTCCGCACCATCATGCTGGCCTTCATCTCTGCCACATGCCTGGTGCCTTTGATGAAAAAAGTCACCCCGCCGAAAGCACCGCCAGCCAAATCATGACAAGCAGAAGCATCGGCACCCCTGGCGTCTCCGGCGCCGTTACCTTCCCCGTGCCGCATCCTGTTTCGTCTTGACTGAGGCCGTGGGGACAAGTGCCGTTGCGCTAAATATTTTACGCGAATCCATTTCATGCGCCTGCAATGCAGTCGGCGCCGCATTCATATTGTTGCGGGCGTTCGTGGCGCGTTTCAGGCTGTGGTGCATCGCAGCGAAGTGCCCGGGTGGCAGGATGGGCAGAAATCCTGCGAAAGTTTCGGCCAAAATTCAACAGATTCTCTTGGTTTTGAAGGTAATTCACCGATAAATCACGAGTTTTGCAACTCAGTAGGGCGCTTTAATACAATGATTTCAGCCGGGTTATGGCTTGCGCCGCGCCTGTCATCGGCCAACTATGGCGTCGTCCATCTTTGGAGCGCGTTGTGGCAAAAGCCCCAGGTAAAACGGCAGCATTGAGCTTCCCTGATTATACCAAAGCCGAACGGGCGGTTGATTTGGCTGTCCATATGGTTGGCGTGCCCTATGGTGTTGTTGCAAGTGTCTGGCTGGTCGTCCAGGCGCTGCGGCAGGGTAATTTTGCGCTCACAATCTCAATCGCCACCTATGCAACTGGGCTGGTTGGGATGCTGGCTGCTTCAGCTTC
>NCFD01000015.1 GCA_002281005.1 Acidocella sp. 35-58-6
TATGGTTTCAATGCCGAACCGCTATCTCCTCACGCTTCGGCGGTGCACCACAACGATGGGCTATACACTCACCTGCTGAACCCAATCGGGCAGATTATAATAATTTGAAATCCGCGCCACCTTGCCATCGCGGATCGTGAAAAATGCCCCTGCCGGCAATATGTACTTTTGTCGGTGCGCGGGGGGCAGCCCTTCGTCGGCTTCAAGATATTCACCGTACACCATAAACTCAGCCGCCGCCCGGTCTCCTGCCGGGTTGGTCAACACCACAATGTCGATCAGCATTTCCTTATAACAGCGCGTCATCCGCGCCCAAAATGCGGCAAAAGCCGCCTTGCCAATTTCGCGCTCACCCTGGTTGATATCATGCACCACATCATCGGTCAGCAACGCCATGAAGGCTGCCTCATCACCGGCGTTAAAGGCGGCGTAATAATCCCTGATCAATTGTTCCGTCGCGTTCATCCTAACCTCCCATGCCGCGTGTATGACAACCAGTAACCATCGGCACCAATGGTGCGTACGCCAAAATAATTTTGAACGGCAAGGTTATAAACGTCCGCCACGCTCACGCCACCAGCCTGCCGCCAGCAGCGCCAGTGCCAGCAGCATCGCGGGCAGCGGCGGCAGCAATGGCACATCGCGCGTGCCGGTTACCTGTACCGCACCACGGCGTTTCAGCATGGCTGCCAAATCCGGCACCGGCGCACGCTCCAGCCAGACCTCGCGCCCCACCCCATGCAGCGGCATGGCACTGGCTGCTAAATCCTGAAATTCCTGCGCGTTGGCTTCACTGACAGCCGCATAAGCGCTCAAGCCGCCTTCAGTCACCTGCCATACGCTGGGCGAGGCTGCCCCTAGTTCGCCTGCATACACGCCTGGGGCGGTCTGCTGCAGCGGCAATGTTATGGCATGGCCGTCAGGTGACGTAACAGTTGCCGGGCCAGGGCTGGTGGCCGCCAGAGTCTGCCTGATAATTCCCAAATGCCCATCGCTGATTTTAGCGGCCAAAAATTCCGGCTCCAGCGCCGGTTCACGCAGCAGCCAATGCACCACCCGGCGCAGCAGCGGCAGCGCTGGGCCGTCATGGGAACCGCCTTTGGTCCACAGCCATAACTGGTCCGACAGCAGCATCCCCACCCGACCCTTCGCCTCGCTCGCCAGCACCAGCAGCGGCCAGTTATCAGGCCCGCCGGTCATCAGCACGTCACCTGCCACCGGAGCAGACGCCTCGAGCCGTGCCCAGGGTGCTAGAGCCATCCCGGCCACTGGGGCTGTCACCGGATGGCGCGATCCAATGCTGGTTACCTGCGGCGCAAATGGCTCTGTCACTGTTCCAGGCGCCACTGGCGTTGCGGGTAACACGGCGGCCAGTGGCGTGCCTGCCAGCGAATCCGCCCCTGCAAATTCCGGCCCCACCTGCACCAGCAGCGCCCCGCCGCCCTGCACATATTTAGCAATGTTCGCCAGATATTGCGGCGGCAGCAAACCGTTAGAATCAAACTCGTCAAATATAATCAGATTAAACTTGGTGATGTCAGTATCAAACAACTGCGCCACCGGAAACGGCACCAGCGCCACGTCAGCGGGCGGGGCGTCAACCACCTCACCGGGCGTGCGTAAAATAGTAAAATGCACCAACTCCACGGCTGGATCAGATTTCAACAGCAACCGCCAGGAGCGTTCACTCTGGTTGGGGTTCCCTGAGATCAACAGCACGTCAAGTTTTTTGGTGATCCCGTTCAACGTAAACGCCACCTGGTCGTTCACCGTGGAAACTTCGCCCGGCAGTGCTGCAACATTGGCCACCACCACCGCCGCCCCGGCGTGGCGCACCGGCACATTCACTGAAACCACCTGCCCCACCGGCACCATACCCTGCCATACTTGCGTGCCATCCTCGGCCACGCCCACCGGCACCAGCAACCCGGCATCGGCCACACCATGATCAAAAACTTCGAGCTGCAAACTATCATCTTTACCAACCAGCCCGTAGGCGGGTGCCGCCACCAGCCGCAACTCGCGGTCGGTTTCCTCTGCCTTCGCGGTCAACAGCACGGTCATTGGCGCCATAAACGGCAGAGTCTGCGGCACATCCGAAATCTGACCATCGGTGATGGCCAATACGCCTGCCAATTGCGCCGGGGGCACATCGGCAAGCGCCTGCCCCAGCACCGCAAACAGCGAGGTGCCCCCGGCATCGGCCGCCGGCACCGGCACCACCCGCATCTCCAAGCCTGGTAACTTTGCTGCCTGAGCCTGCAAATTTGCCAAGGCAGCCTGGGCCAGCGCGGCCCGGCCGGCGATTTGCATCGACTGCGATTGATCCACCGCCACCAGCACCACGTCCGGCAGGGGCCGGGTGGTTTGCTGCACCAGCAATGGCCCGGACAGGATCCCAAGCAACAACCCAAAACCTGCCAGCCGCCACAGCACACCGCGCGCCCGGGTCACCAACCCCAATAGCACCGCCGCCGCCGCCAGCGCCGCAATGCCGCCAAACAGTGCCCAACCCAGCGGCGGAATAAATATAATCAAGGCGCGCTCAACTTGTTTAGCAACGCAGGCAGGCTGGCCTGGTCCGCCTTGTAACTGCCGGTTAATGCATAGATCACTAAATTCGTGCCGAACCGGTCGGCCAAAATCCGCTGGTCATCACCGTCAGGCAGCGGTGTCTGCTCGGGGTTGCCGGCATTATCGCGTGCCCATGCGCCTACCCAGTCGTTCTGCGCCATAATCACCGGGCTCACCCCATCGGCATCACGGGCGGCCTCATTGGCAATCAGTACCGGGGCTCCCACAAAGCGGCCCGGAAAATCCAGTACGATATAAAAACAATGAGCCAGCACATTGTCAGTGGTTAGGGGCTGCAATTGCGGCAAATTCAAACAGGCCGTGTCGCGCTGCACCGCATCGGCAGCGCCCGGTGCAAACCCGGCGCCACTTCCTGCTGCTCCCGCATCGCCGCCCGGCGTATCGATCACCAGCAGGCCGCCATGCTGCATATAGCTTACAAGCGCCTCACATGCAGCGGCTGAAGGTGCGGCACTACCCGGCAATACCGGCCAGTAGATCATCGGATACAGGCTGATATCATCAACCCCCGGCGTCAGCCCCACCGGCGCACCCAACTGCGCTGAGGTGTGAGCCGACACCAGCGCCGATAAATAACTCATCCCGTCCGCTGTAATTTGATCCGTTGCGGCATCGCCCGTCAGCACATAACCGAGCGTGGTGCCCAATGCGGCATCCTGCGCGTTCGCGTGCCCAGCGCCCACCAACAGCAGCAGCGCCACAACAACGGCCCCGCGCAACCGCAACAGGCCGCGCAACAACAACGAAATGATCAAATCCACCGCCAGCATCACCACCGCCGCCGCCAGCAGCCATGGCCCGAATGGCAACGGCTCTGCGGCACCATCAAAAGCCACGGCCCCCGGCAGGGCTGCCGCCACCACGGGCGGCACATGCCCACCCATGTTCAATGCCAGCATCGCCGCCCCGCCGCCGTACAGCCCCGGCGGATGCTCCGGCGATACCATCAGGTCCGGCAGTTCCCGTGCTGTCACGCTCGCCGTCCCCGCCGCCGTCTCCAACCCGCCAGACCCATTCAGCGCCTGCGCCAGCGGCAGCGGCGCGTCGGGCTTCGGCGGTGCCCCTTGCGCCAGTTGCACCAACCGCCCCAGCATCGCCGGATACAACCCTGACAGTGCCAAATTCGACCACGCGGCATTCGCGCTGGTCAGCACCGAAACCAGATACCCCGCCCCCATCTGCCGCCCCAGCACCAAGGGCGTACCGTCATGCAGGCTGGCCCACACGGTGCCGGGGCTCAGTTGCGTCGGGTCTGCCAAAATCTGCCGTGAGACGCTTACCCCGGTATCCGCCGGCAATCCCGCAAATGGCGACGCCGCTGCGAACGGTGCCAGACTCTGCGGCGCACTCCAGGTCAGCGCTCCGCCCAAGCGGCGGTCTCCGGCCAGCAGCACGTCTGGTGCCAGAGAGTCCGGCGCATCGGCGGTCAGGGGTCCGGCGAAACGGATCAGCACGCCGCCACGATTGATAAACCCCCGCAACGCCTGAATTTGCGTGTCATTAAACGGCGCGTCCGCCGCAATGATCACATTCACCTTGGCCGCTAACAAAGCCGCCACATCCCCTGTCATCGTCTCGCTCCCCAGTGGCACCGCCCGCCGGACGTAATACAGCGACCCAAGAAACGGTGCTTCGGCATTGCCCGCACCCGCCAGTAACCCCACCATGCCGCCGCGCGCGGTGTTATCCAGCAGCAAGGTCCCGCCAACCGACGCAGGCCCTGTTAGCACCAGCCGCACCACCGCGTTACGCACCGCCACCGGAAGCGCCAGATGCGCCTCATCATCGGCAAAAGCGGCATTGGCCAGCACATCGCCCGTGGCGGTTTCCGCCAGCACGCGCCCGCTGCGCCCCCCGGCGGCCAGATGCACCGCTAACTCTCCGTTTGCTAATAAGCGTGGCGCCGCCAGCAAGGTTGCCACCACCCCATCGCTTAAAATCCGAGATGGATGCAAAGCTGTCATAAAAGCCCCGAAACCCGGACCATCCGTAATGCCATCTGCAAGATACACTACATCGCCTGTCGCACCCCGCAGGGCCCGCGCTGCACCGGCGCGGTCAACCGGCCAAGGCTCCGGCACCATCGCCGCCAGCATCTGTGCGGCCTGCACCGCGGGCATGACGCCTTGAACCCGGGGCGTGGCATTACTGGCATCGCGGGCCGTGGCCAGCACCGAGACACCCCGCTTGGCCTGCTCGGCGCTTGCCACCACCTGCAAAGCCGCATCTCGCCGCGCCGCCCAGTCACCGGCCGAGGCCCAGCCATTATCAATCACCAGCAGCACCGGGCCACGGCCCGGCAGCGCTGGTGGCGGGTGCAGTTGCGGCCCCGCCAGACCCACAATCACCAACGCGGCAATCAACAACCGCAGCAACAGCAACCATAGCGGCATCCGGGCCGGGGTGCGCTCTACGGTTGCCAGCCCGCGCAGCAGCGCCAATGGCGGAAACCGCACGCGCCGCGCCGCCGGTGGCGTGAGTCGCAATAAAAAATACAGCCCCGGCAGTGCCAGCAACCCCAGCAACACCAAGGGCGCTGAAAACATCACGCTTGCCGCAGAGCCTGGTACAACGCCGCCAAGGCCATCGCCGGCGGTGCATCGGTGCGATGAAACAGCGGTGTCTGACCGCTGCGTTGCGCCGCCGCCACCACCGCTGCCTTTTGCGCCTGCAACCGGGCCTGATACGCCGCCTGCCAGCTCTGCGCCCGCGCCGCCTCAACCGGTGCGCCATACCCTTCAAACACCACCCGACCCGCATACGGAAAATCACACTCCGCCGGGTCCAGCACCTGCATCACCGCCCCGCCGGGGGCGGTGGCGAACACCGGGTCAGGTGTTAAAAAATCCCCAAACACCACATGCCGCGCCTTCGGATCATCATGCGCCGTACCGGCATCAGCCAGCAAAGCCTGCGCCAATTTTGGCAAAGCCAGCCGCCCTGAAAAAGCGGCAGTCACCCCCGCCAGCGCCACCCGCTCACCAGCCTCCAGCAACAGGCAACTCAATGCCAGCAGCAGTAGTGCCGCGCGCTCGCGCTTGCTCGGTAAATCCGGCATCGAGGCAAACGCCAACCCCGGCGTATCCTGCAAGTGCACCATGCAAACCGCTGGCACCTGCGCTTCGCGCTCGCGCAGCAGCAATCGTTCACCGGTGGCGCTGCGCCGCCAGTCAATTCGCCGGGCTTCGTCGCCTTCCTGAAAATCCCGGAACTGCCAGAAGGCTTCCCCGGCCCCGGCCCGCCTGCGCCCATGCACACCGGCCGCCACCACATGCGCCAGACGCTCCGCCGCCAGCAATAACCGGGGCAGCCCCGCCGCTAACGCCTCAGCCTGCGCAACCTGATTCAAAAGGCCGCCGTCAGCCGGCCAATAATATCTTCCAGCTTGATACCCTCGCTCTGTGCCGAAAAATTCAACGCCATCCGGTGCCGCAACGCCGGACCCGCCAACGCGGCCACGTCATCAAGGCTCGGCGCCAGTCGGCCATCCAGCAGCGCCCGCGCCCGCACGCCCAGCATCAAAGCCTGCGCTGCCCGTGGCCCCGGCCCCCAAGCCAACTGGCCGCGCAATTCCGGCCAGGCTGGGCTTTCCGGACGCGCCCCGCGCACCAGTGCCATAATACCATCCACCACTTTGGTTCCCACTGGCATCACCCGCACCAGCGCCTGTGCCGCGATCACATCATCAGCGCTCAGCACCGCCTCTGGCCGCGCCTGCTTGACCCCGGTGGTCGCTAGCAGCATCGCCCGCTCATCCGCCGCCGCTGGGTAGTCAATTCTGATATCCAACAAAAACCGGTCCAACTGCGCCTCGGGCAACGGATACGTGCCCTCCTGCTCGATCGGGTTCTGGGTCGCCAGCACATGAAACGGCACCGGCACCGGCCGGTTCTCGCCCGCCACCGCCACCGCGCCCTCCGCCATCGCCTGCAACAACGCCGACTGCGTACGCGGGCTGGCACGGTTGATCTCATCAGCCATCAACAATTCAGTAAATACCGGCCCCGGAATAAAGCGGAATTTGCGCCCCTGCGGCGTCTCGTCCAGCACCTCGCTGCCCAGAATATCCGAGGGCATTAAGTCCGGCGTGAACTGCACCCGGCGCATCCGTAAGCCCAGCACAATCCCCAGCGTCTCCACCAGCCGCGTTTTGCCCAGCCCCGGCACGCCGGTCAGCAGCGCATGGCCGCCCGATAGAATCGCCACCAGCGCCAAATCGATCACCGCACTCTGGCCGATGATCACATCCGCAACACCCGCCCGCGCCATGGCTAAACGCTGCGCCATCGCCATCATCCGCGGCTCTAACGCCTCGCTATTCATCATCACCGGCCTGCCTTATTCATTTGATTGCTGTGTATCTCTACCTATATCAGACCCTGATGAGAACAGCTTCAGCCAGGAATAGCCAAATTGTGAGTCACCCCGAGGGCGAACCCATCCAGCCACCAGCCGCCCCCGCCAACGATGCTAACGCTTGCGCAAAAATCTCTGGCACCCAAACCACGCGTAAACCAGTCGATTGCGGGCACCTGCCCTTTCTCATCAAACGCGACGGCACCTGGCTGTATCGCGGCTCGCCCATTACCCGTAAACCCATGGTCTGCCTGTTCTCCACCATCCTTAAACGCGACGAAGATGGCAGATACCTGCTGGAATCTCCCGCCGAACGCGGCTTCATCGACGTTGAGGACGTTCCCTTTATCGCTGTCGAGCTCGACTGGTCCGGCCACGGCAAAACCCAAACCCTGTGCTTCCGCACCAACACCGACCAATGCATCACCGCCGGGCCCGAACACCCCATCCGGATCGCACATGATTTGCTCACATGCGAACCAACGCCCTATCTTCATATTCGTGATGGACAAGGCCGATTCCCCGTTGAGGCGCGTATCAACCGCGCCACCTACTACGAACTCGTCGCCCTCGCCGAGCCCGGCACCGTGCGCGGCCGCCCGGTACTGGGCGTATGGTCTGAAGGCGTCTTCTTCTCACTCGGAGATCTGCCGGCAGGCTGCGGGAAGCCGTAAGGCCCCGCGCTCTGCCCATGAGCCCCACCAAGCGGTGACCCTCTGGCCTTCCCCCCTCTCATGACCGCCGCCGAGCTCCGCGCCCGACTAAGCTCGTTGGTTCATGCACCGTTAGCAGTGGCGGACCATCGGCAAGCCGCGGTGTTGGCGGTTCTGGAGCCAGGGCGCGGCGTTTGGCTGACGCGGCGGACCAATGATTTGCCGAGCCATGCCGGGCAGGTGGCGTTTCCAGGCGGCAAAATCGAGGCGTTTGACCACTCGCCCGAGGCTGCGGCCTTGCGCGAAGCGTGGGAGGAAATCGGGCTTGCCCCGGAGGCTGTTGAGCTTTTGGGACGGATGGATGACCACATCACCGGTACCGGGTTTCATATTGTGCCGGTGGTGGGGCTGGTGGCGCCAAATGTTACATTCAATGCGGCGGCCGGCGAGGTGGCGGAGATTTTTTGTCTGGGGTTTGATGTTTTGTTAAACCCTCACGCGCCGCAGCGCCGCCACGCCACCATTCGCGGTGAGGAGCGCAGCTTCTGGGTTTGGCCGCATCCTGACCATTTCATCTGGGGCGCAACGGCGGCAATTTTGGTGAATTTGGCGCAGCACCTGCGCGGTGCCGCGTGATTAAAGTTCCGGCGCTGGATATTTTATGGGCGGCCCTGCCCGAAGCGCGGGTGGTGGGTGGTGCGGTGCGTGACACGCTAGCGGGCAAACCACTCTCAGATATTGATTTAGCATCGCCGTTGAGCCCCGATGACGTGATGGCGCGGCTAACCACGGCGCGGCTCAAATCCATCCCCACCGGGCTGGCGCACGGCACGGTAACAGCGCTGATCGAGGGTCAGCATTTCGAGATCACCACCTTGCGGCGCGACATTGAAACCGACGGACGGCACGCGGTGGTCGCCTTCACCGATGACTGGCAGGAAGACGCAGCACGGCGCGATTTCACTATCAATGCGATGTCGATGGACCGCGCCGGCACGCTGTATGATTATTTCGGCGGTGCGGCGGATTTGCAGGCTGGTGTGGTGCGGTTTGTCGGCGACGCCAAAACCCGTATTGCTGAAGATTATTTGCGTATATTACGATTTTTCCGCTTCTTCGCGCGCTATGCCGTCGGGGCGCCTGATGCCGCTGCGGTGGCCGCCATTGAGGAATTACGCGACGGGGTTTTGCTATTGTCCGCTGAGCGGGTGTGGAGTGAGATCAAGCGTATTTTGGCGGCACACAGCCCGCTCGCTGCGCTGCAATTGATGCAAACCACCGGCGTGCTGGAACGCGTGCTGCCGGAGGGTTTTGATATTCCGAGGCTCGCCGCGCTGATTGGCCGGGATGCACCGGTTGATGTGCTGCTGCGTGCCGCCGCCTTGCTGAACGGCGATATCGAAACTATTGCCGCACGTTTGAAACTCAGCAATGAGGAAGCCGAGATTTTGCAATCATGGCAAATCCCCAACGCTTTGCCCCCCACCGCCTCCGACGCCGATCTCCGCCGCGCTTTGGCTGACACCGAGGCGCCAACGCTGATTGCCCGCAGCTGGATGAGCGGCAACTGGCCGGAGTTGCGCACGCGCCTGGCTACCACGCCGCGCCCCGTATTCCCGCTACAAGGCCGCGACTTAACCAGGCTTGGCATCCCGCAAGGCCCGCGCATCGGCAAAATCCTGGCCGCAGTGCGACGCTGGTGGCTGGACGGCGGCTGCGCCGCCAGCCACGAGGATTGCCGCGCCCAGGCGTTGCTGATTGTGGTAAAGTAAACTTCAGAAGTTTACGCGCAATCCAGCTTCACCAGTCTGCGTGTTCCAATTCCCAGCAATTTGGGCGGTATAATCGATAAACAGCGTTAGGTTATTTTTGCTCGCCGATAGCCCGGCGCCTAACAACGCCGCAATCGGGTCAAGCGTATTATGCGGTGTCTGGAACGCCGTGCCGTCGGCTGCGAATACGCTGGTGGCATGACCGCGATTACCCGCCTCATCCTGGATGCCTATCGTCACCGAAGGGGAGACGACGAAGCCAGATGCCGTGACAAAGCTTTCATGCGCGGTTGCCTGGGCATAAGGTTGCACGCTGTTTTCGTTCTGGCTTTGGCCATGCAACGCAAACGCCGCACCCAACCCACTGCCGGATTCCGCAAAATGCGTGGCCTGTACAATTGCGAACCGCACACCAAATGCCGGCGTCACAGTCACGTTTCGAAGTTTCACATCGGTGCTGGCTTGCACAGCGGCATTGATAATCGAGAGATTATTATTCGCCTTGATATTGCCAATGCCATCGGCGCGCGAGGTCGTATTGCCCGCATAGCCATAGCCCAGTGTGGCCGCTAAATTGAAAGCGCCCAAAGGCTGCGCCGCGTACACGGCAACCCGCGTGGTGCCCATATTGGCTTTGCCGCCTGATTTATCGCTTATGGATGTTTCATCATAGCCAACCGCCAAACCAACCCGCGTGTCGGCCGGGCCTACAACCTTATCAATGCCGGCGAAAAAGCCTGCATTATCGGCGTTATAGGCCGAGGCACCATCGCCCGCACCCACATGGCCGCGCGAGCCGCTGGCCTGCACCCACCCGCCTGCACCACAAAACTCTGCGGCGATGGCTTGGGCAATGCGCCCGGCATCGGCCACGCCGTTAGCTGAAGCGCTGTTCGGATTAGTGGGTGCCTGCGTGCTACAGGCTGGGCTGGCCGCCGCACCACCCACACCGGCAATGCCGAGCAAGGATGCGTTGGTTTGCTGGGTGGCCTGCGCCAGCGCCTGGGTTTGCGCGCTAAAAATCGCCGCATCATGAGGGCTCACCACCTGGCCTTGGCCTGTGAAGGTAAAGCCGGAATTGATGACCAGATTATCAGTAGGGTCACCAACAATGGTGGTGGTGGCGGCGTTGATGGGGATGTTATCGTAATTAATCGTGGTGAAATTGCCGCTGATGGTTCCGGCATTCAGGAACGCATAAGTGTGGGGCGTATAGGTGCCTGGTGCAAACACATAATTCAGCGCGCCGGCCAGAGTGGCCGCACCGGTCACGTTCATTTGTGAACTGGCAGTCGGCG
>NCFD01000337.1 GCA_002281005.1 Acidocella sp. 35-58-6
GCCTCGCTGAGTTTGGCCCTGCGGCCCGAGGTCACCGATTTTCTGCAGACTAGCCGACAGGAAGCCGGTTTTGAGTTGGGGCTGCCGGTCTCGGGCTTCGGCACGGCAGATTTTGCAGGGGTGCCGATTGATGTCCCCAGCCAGTTTCATCAGGTGCCCGATGACGCCATCCGCGCCGCAGCACCATTGGCATCAGCAGTGCTAGGTGATGCTGTTGCTGCTGAAGTGGTGGCGTTGGCGGCTAGCTTTGTGGTTCATTTTGCCAAGGTCACGGGGGCGGTCTGAAGCGTTGCCAGCGCTTCAGGGCTGTCAAAATCGCGCAGGATTTCATCGCTTTCCACATTAATTTCAGCCACATGCTCCATATGCCGGTGCAAAATATGCCGCGCCCCCGTATCGCCGGACAGGCTGAGCAACTCCGGAAAAAACCGCTGGCCCCATAGTACCGGGTTGCCGCGCTGTCCGTCGAAAACCGGCAGCACAATCTCGCGGCCCTCGGCTTGGTCATAGGCGTCGATGATCCGGTTGAGGGTGGCAGGCTTCAGCAGCGGCATGTCGCCCAGGCAGATCAACGCCGCCCCCAAGCCGCTGGAGAGAGCGGCAATGCCGGCCCGCAAGGAGGCCGCCATGCCGTTGCGGTAGTCCGGCGCATAAACAAATCGCACATTGCGGCCGGTCAGGGCAGCTTTGATGTGTTCCTCCTGGTGACCGGTCACCACGATCACCGGGCTGGCGGTGCTGGCGAGCACACTGTCCACCACCTGCGCGATCATGGTTTTGCCACCGGGCAGTGGGGTGAGCAATTTGTTGGCGGGGGCCATCCGGCTGGAGAGTCCCGCCGCTAATACCACGCCGGCGACTCGGGGCCGCGCCTTCGGGGCGGTGCCAAAGCCGGTTTCCTGCGCCAGCGCCCTTGGTGCGGGCCGGGTTTCAATTTCTTTCAGCAATCCGCCCGCACCCATCTGGGCAATCGCTTGCGGGCCAACATCCTCGCTGGCGAAAATCCGGTCCAGCACCCAGTCAAAGCCGTTGAGTTTTGGGCTGCGCGCACAACCCGGGAGCACAACCACGTGCTTGCCGTTCAACTGCCCAAAGCAGATCAGGTTGCCTGGGTCTACCGGCATACCAAAATGGGTAATCATGCCGCCAGCGGCGATAACGGCGGCGGGCGCGACATCCAGGCGGTCAGTCACCGCCGAGGCACCGGAGATTAGGATGAGTTCAGCGCCCTGATTAAGGTGCTCAAGAATGGCGGCGGTGAGTTCCGGCGTGCGGTGCGGGGTGCGCAGCGGTGGCAACATAGTGCCACCATGCGATTCAACGCGGCTTCGGGTGGCATTGATCGTGCTGCGGATGGCGGCATCCTTCAGTTGCGGCAATTCCGACAGGATTAACCCTACCCGTAGCGGCGCGAATGGCCGAAGCGTAAATGCCGCACCGGTTTGCGCGATCAGGCCGGTGGCCTGCGTCATCGCCTCGAAGCTAACCGCGAACGGGATAATTTTCAGTGTTGCGATCATATCGCCCGCTGCCACCACGCTGCGATGCGGCAGGGTTGCCAGCGTTATCGATTCGTCGATCAAGTTAAACCGGTCCACGGCGGCGACGTTGACGCACAGCAGCCCGTTAGTTTCGGCGTATAAATTCACCCGCCCATGAACATCGTCGGAGCGCCGCAAGCCGGGCGTCAGCAACGCCTGGCCGAGAGCGATCGCGGCTTCGCCCTCCGGTACGTCGCCTGGTTCCAGCCGCGCGACTGTCACCTCCTGGTATCCCGCCTCCTCCAGCATTTGGTAGGCGGCGGCATCGACCAGCGCTCCCTTGCGCAGCACCCGGTCAGCGGTTTTCAG
>NCFD01000338.1 GCA_002281005.1 Acidocella sp. 35-58-6
CATCATGGAACTGGCACCGCAATATTTGCAAACGCCCGATATGCTGCGCCAAATTTACATCAGTACCGCAGGGGGGGCGGCCAGCGGCTCTTCGCAAACTAATTTCCCCGCCGGCACCATTGTTGCGCCGGGCAGCACCGCCAGTAAGGCCAGTAATGTCGCATCGGTGGCGCTGGACTCTGCGACCAACCAAGCGACCAACAGCATCGCCAGCAGCGGCAAATCCAGCGCGTCCAGCGGCACCTCGTTGAGCACCAACCCCGAAACCATGATCCCCTTGGCGGCAGTGGCATCGTACAAGCCGGGCACAACGCCTGTTGCGGTCAATCACCAAAATGGTGAGCTCGCCAGCACCATCTCGTTCAGCCTGCCCGCCGGTGTGGCACTGGGTACGGCGGCGGCGCAGATCACTAAAACCATGAGTGATCTGGATGTCCCCATCTCCATCCAAGGCAGCTTTGCTGGTACCGCTGCCGCATTTCAATCATCAATGAGCACCGAGCCCTTGTTAATTCTCGCGGCACTGGCCGCCGTGTATATCGTGCTGGGCGTTTTATATGAAAGCACCATTCATCCGCTTACCATCATTTCCACCATTCCCTCCGCCGGCGTTGGTGCCCTGCTGCTCCTGCTTATTTTGAATATAC
The DNA here is from genome assembly GCA_002281005.1 of Acidocella sp. 35-58-6. GTDB lineage: Bacteria > Pseudomonadota > Alphaproteobacteria > Acetobacterales > Acetobacteraceae > Acidocella. The sequence goes on from NCFD01000338.1 coordinate 648, forward strand.
CCCTCACCATTATCGCCCTGATTGGTGTTATTCTCCTGATCGGCATCGTGAAAAAAAATGCCATTCTGATGATCGACTTCGCGCTACAGTTGGAGCGTAGTGATAATTTATCCGCCCACGAGGCTATTTTCAAAGCCGCCATCCTGCGGTTCCGCCCGATCATGATGACCACCTGCGCTGCCATTCTGGGCGCCTTGCCGCTGGCCATAGGGTTGGGGCAGGGGGCATCGCTCCGCCAACCGCTAGGCATCACCATCATCGGCGGCTTAATCGTCAGCCAGGCGCTGACACTTTATACCACGCCGGTGGTGTATCTCTTTCTGGACCGTTGGGGCCGGACAACCAAAGCTGCACCGCGCGCGGTAAGACTGCTGGAGGCCGAATGAAGCGAGTTCTCATTTTAACGCTGAGCACCGCGCTGAGCGGCTGCATGGTGGGGCCTGATTATAAGCAACCCCCCATGGCCGCCCCGGCTGCCTACAAGGAAGCTCCAGGCTGGGTGCAGGCCCAACCAGCGGATGCCATTCCAAAGGGTGAGTGGTGGGCGGTTTTCAACGACCCAGAACTCAACCAGCTTGAGCCTCTGGTTGCCATAAACAACCAAACCCTGGCGGCTGACTACGCTGCCTTCGAGCAAGCTGAAGCGATTACCGACGAGGTGAGGGGGCAATTATTCCCCACCATCGGCCTTACCGGCAGCGCCACCCGTGCTGGCACGGGCGGCTCGGGGGCTGGCAGCGGCCCCCATACCAGCGGCACGTTTGAAGGCTCGGTCAGTTGGTCGCCAGATATCTGGGGTAAAATCCGCCGCCAAATTCAGGTAAATAATGCTGCGGCCCAGGCCAGTGCTGCGGACCTTGCCAACGCGACTCTCTCCGAACAATCCTTGCTGGCAACTGATTACGTCGACCTGCGCGGCTCGGACGCGCAAATCAACCTGCTTCAGCAAACCGTCGCCGCGTATCAGCGCAGCCTGCAAATCACTCAAAACCAATTCAACGCTGGCGTCGCCACGCCCCTGGATGTCATCACCGCCCGCACGCAGTTGGAAGGCGCACAGGCGCAGCTTATCAGTGCCGGTGAGGCGCGGGCACAGTACGAGCACGCCATCGCGGTTCTTGTGGGTCATGCCCCCGCTGATTTATCGCTCCCGGCCGGGCCGCAAATTGCTAACGTGCCAGAAATTCCAGTGGGCGTGCCTTC
>NCFD01000339.1 GCA_002281005.1 Acidocella sp. 35-58-6
CGGGCAACGTCTCACCATTGGCCTTCCTCCCGGCCAGCATCCGCGCCAATTCTTCGCGCGTTGGCACCTGGGCGGCATCCAAGTCAAAAATCTGCGCCAATGGTAGGCTCGAAGCGCGCTGCACCCGGCCCTCGATGGCGCCGCCATCCGCACGCTGCCCGTTCAGCAGGCACGCCACCTCATCCGGCTTCAACCCGCGCTGCGGCTCAATCCCCAGTCGCCGCGCCAGCATCGGGTTCATGTCCCGCCGGGGCGCTGCCATCGCGCTGCTACGATCTGGAGCAACAGCGGCCTCAGCCATCGCAGCGTCCAAACACCTCGCTTTGTCGTCTACCTCCGCACCGCTCCCTTCGTTGGCTGGTCCCGCCCCAGACAGCCGAACCAAACTGGCCAGCGCCTCTTCACGGCCCGCCAGCCCCGCCGCCGCGAAGGCCGCCAAGGCGCGCAAGATCAGTTCATCTGGTTCGTCACCCTGGCCACTGGCCAGCCCGGCACCGCTCTCAGCGAGACGCTCCTTCTCCAGCCGCACCAGCCCATCCAGCGTTTCCGCCGACAGCGGAGCACCACCCGTAATGAACCGGCCGTAGCGCGACGCGGCGGCATCAGCGAGCGTTGGCGGCGTCACGCCCTGCTCGTAATATTCCGCCATCGCCGCCATCTCGGGCGACAAAGTCTGCTGCAACAAATGCTCGCTCATGAACCGCGCCGCCGCCGGCGCCCCCGCCGCCCCGGTGCGATAGGTCAACATTCAGCCGCCCTCACCATCCATGGCCGGACTCTGTGGCCATTCCGGCCCGTTATGATCGGGCGGCGCTTCGCCGGGCGGCACGCCAAAGGCCACGCTAAGAACCTGCGCCAGCCCGTCGAATTGCCGCTCCACGTCGCCGACCGAGGCGTCCAAATCCATGATCGCCTCAGTCAGACCCTGCAAGGTTTTAAGCAGCGGCGATGGCGCTGAATCCGCGGCGGCAAATTCACTGAGCTTGCGCAGCAAAGTGGTCTGGACGTGCAGCGTATCGAGCATCAACCCCAACGCGCCATTCATCGCCGCCTGCCCGGCATCGAGTGCGGCCAGCCGCGTGGCAATCGCCTCCAGGGACAAAGGCGATGCTGGGGGCGGCACTCTCAACCTCCGCCGTGTCTCACGGCGTCAGCCGCCGCCGGTGCGGCACGTCCAAGGGTGGTGCTTCCAGATCATTGAGCGTTGGCTGGCGCGCACTGTCCGGGATACGCGATTCGGCCCGCGCATCGCGCAGCAGGTTTGCCGCCCGCGCCAGGGCGGCATTCTTCTCCGGTGTCGATTTACTGGCCACCGAAAGCCAGTACGCGGCGGCAGCGCGGTCAAGATCGGCATCTATTTCTGACATCGGTTCATACTCCTTGCTGGTGTGGTTATTGCGTGGGACCGGCTTGATACCCCGGCTTGTGGAAGCGGTTCTCGGACACATGCGCACGCATCTCCGGCCGCCTAAAATAAATCGCCCGCCCGCAACGCAAGGGGGCCATGCCGCGCGCTAGGACAAACATTTCGTCATCGCGCACATCATGCATCAACTCCGCCTTGCGGATCAGCGGCCGCCCAATCTCATGATAAGAAATATTCGAACCGCGCGAGAGCGAGGATGATTGCATGGCTTTGCCGGATTTGCCGGTATTCATCCCCTCGGAACTCGCCATCACGCCATATGTGCCAAAAGAGTTTTCCAACTCGGTAGCGGTATCGAGATCCTGCACCGCCGCGTAGCAACGATAGGAGACGCCATCATACCAGGAGCGTTTGCCCTGTTCGCCCCATTGCTCGACGATCTGCCCGCTCGACTGGTAGAGCAACTGCAT
>NCFD01000340.1 GCA_002281005.1 Acidocella sp. 35-58-6
TGGCCACGCTGCGTTCCAGCCGATCATTCAGGCGATCATTGAACTGGCCGAAGTTGCCGCCAAGGACCCCTGGCCGCTGACGGAAATCACCGAGGAAGAAAAAATCCTCACCGCCCGCGTTGATGAACTGGCCCGCGAAGGCTTCCGCGCTGCCTACACCGAAACCGTCAAGCAGGTTCGTTACGAGAAGCTGGGTGCCGTGAAGAAGCACGCCGCCGCTGAGCTGGCTGCCGAAGGTTTGGACGCCGCCAAGGCCAAGGAGCTTTTCAAGGAGCTTGAAGCCGACATCGTGCGCAATAACATTCTTGATACCGGCCTGCGCATCGACGGCCGTGATACCAAAACCGTCCGCCCGATTCTGGCGGAAGTGGGCGTGCTGCCGCGCACCCATGGTTCAGCTTTGTTCACCCGTGGTGAAACCCAGGCTTTGGTGGTTGCCACGCTCGGCACCGCGCAGGACGAACAACTCATCGACGCTGTGGAAGGCGAGTTCAAGGAGCATTTCATGCTTCATTACAACTTCCCTCCGTACTCGGTTGGTGAAACCGGCCGTATGGGCTCCCCTGGCCGCCGCGAAATCGGCCATGGCAAGCTTGCCTGGCGCGCCGTTCACCCGCTGCTGCCGGCCAAGGACAAATTTCCGTACACGCTGCGGGTTGTCTCTGAGATCACCGAGTCCAACGGCTCCTCCTCGATGGCAACCGTCTGCGGTACATCGCTCGCTTTGATGGATGCCGGTGTGCCGCTGACCCGTCCGGTCGCCGGTATCGCCATGGGCCTGATCAAGGAAGATCGCGGTTTTGCGGTGCTCTCTGACATTCTGGGCGACGAGGATCACCTCGGCGATATGGATTTCAAGGTGGCCGGCACTGAGGAAGGTGTGACGTCCTTGCAGATGGACATCAAAATAACCTCGATCACGCCTGAGATTATGAAGATTGCGCTGGAGCAGGCCAAGCATGGCCGTCTGCACATTCTGGGCGAAATGGCGAAGGCGCTGACCGCCGGCCGCGAGGATGTTTCCAACAATGCACCGAAGATCACCATGATCCAGGTGCCGAAGGACAAGATCCGCGACATTATCGGCACCGGCGGCAAGGTCATTCGTGACATCGTCGAAAAAACCGGCTGCAAGATCGACATCGACGATAACGGCACCGTCAAAATTGCCGCTACCGACGACAAGAAAGCCCAAGGTGCTATCGACATGATCCGCGGCATCATCGCCGAGCCGGAAATTGGCGTGATCTATAATGGCAAGGTTGTGAAGACCGCCGATTTCGGCGCCTTCGTAAACTTCCTCGGCGCCAAGGATGGCCTGGTTCACATCTCCGAACTGGCCGCGACGCGCGTGAACAAAACCAACGACATCGTCAAAATTGGCGACAGCGTGAAGGTAAAAGTCATCGGCTTCGACGACCGCGGCAAGGTGAAACTCTCGATGCGGATGGTTGACCAAGCCACCGGCGAGGATATCTCCGAGCAGGTTGGTGCCAAAGGCAAACGCGAAACCGCTGAGTAAGGTTTGCGTGCGACAAAAAGGGAAGGGGGCCTCGCGCCCCCTTTTTTTATGCGGTCACCGCCGTCATTGCGAGCACGCGCAGCGTGCGCGGCAATCCATCTTTTTACGAAACCAGCAAGCGCTTCATCAAGGTCGTCTAGGACCGCCAACTCACCGTCTCGGAGGCAGACCTTGCCGGGCAATTCATTGTAGGGTGGGTTAGCGTAGCGTAACCCACCGATGAAAGGAGCGCTTTGTCATTGGCTTGATATCGACACCCTATATCGCTCACCACGCCGAAGGTGGGTTACGCT
>NCFD01000341.1 GCA_002281005.1 Acidocella sp. 35-58-6
GAGCTGGGCATGAACCACCCGGGCGAGATCGCTTATCTGGCGGGGATCGACCAGCCATTAGCCAAGCAAACCATCGCCCGGCACTGGAAAATGGTTCCTGATGCCAAAGCCCCGCCAGCTATCACTGAATGGGACCTCAAAGGGCAGGGGGCAAACATCGCGTGGCTGGAACTGCACCCTAAAACTGGCCGCACCCACCAAATCCGCGCCCATTGCGCAGCACTTGGCCACCCGATTATTGGCGATGCCGTCTATGGCGGTGGCCATGGGCCGCTTTGTTTGCTGGCGCGGCATATTCATTTGCCGCTCGACCCGCCTGCGGCTGCAACTGCGCCGGTGCCATCTCATATGCTGAGTCTCATGCGGGAGTGCGGTTATGATCAGAAGTGAGTTCGAGCCCGGTGACTATGTTTGCAATCCGCGCCAGCCGGATTGGGGGCTGGGTCAGGTACAATCAGCACTCGGCGAGAAAGTCACGGTGATGTTCGAGAATGCCGGTAAGGTGGTGGTGAACACCAACCATGTGCGGTTGGAGCGAGCTGACGCGCCTTAGGTCGAGCGCCTTAAAAAATAAAAGGGGAAATGGCATGCCATCACAAACCTTCGTCAGCAGCCACCAACGCGGCATCGCGCTCAATGCGGGGCAGTTTAGCCTGCAAGCTTTACAGGTGTTTTTCGTAGGCCTCGTGATCGGCATGGAACGGGCGGTTCTCCCCTCGGTTGCCCGTGATTTTGGGGTGACACCGGGGGCGTTTTTGTTCCTGGCCAGCTTTGTGCTCTCCTTTGGGCTCGTGAAGGGGCCGCTAAATCTGGTTGCCGGCGGGCTGGCGGACCGGTTTGGCCGCAAGCCCGTCCTCATTATGGGCTGGCTGGCCGCGATTCCGGTGCCTCTGCTGATTTATGCCGCACCCAACTGGTGGTGGGTGGTGGTGGCCAATATGTTTTTAGGCGTCTCCCAAGGGTTTTCATGGACCATGACCGTTACCAGCCAAATTGACCTGGCCGCCAGCCATCAGCGTGGTCTGGCGGTGGGGATTAACGAGGCCACAGGCTACGTGGCGGTTGGGGTAGCGGGATTTGTGGCGGCGTATTTTGCCCACCTTTATGGCGCGCGTCCGGCTTTGCTGTGGTTTGGACTGCTGGTCATTGCCGCCGCCTTCGTCTCACTGTTGTTCCTGCGCGACACGCTGGCCTGGGTTAAAGCCGAGCATCACGCGGCCAGCCTTGGCACCACCCAGGAAGCATTGCCCCGGTTAGCCACCATTTTCATGCGCATGTCGTTTCATGATCCCGCCGGGCGGGCAATCTGCCAGGGCGGGGCGGTGAATAAAATCGCCGATACACTGGTGTGGGTGATTTTTCCGCTGCTATTTGCCGGCTACGGCGCTGGGTTAGTGGAAATTGGCTGGCTAACCGGCGCCTATGCCATTGTATGGGGTCTCTCGCAGCTATGGACCGGTCATCTGGGCGATAAAATTGGCCGCAAGCGCCCAATCACCGTGGGGTTTTTTATGCTAGCCGCGGGTATTGCACTCACCGGGCTGGGGCAGGCACCGGTTATATGGCTGATCGCGGCGGTTATCATGGGGGTTGGCATGGCGCTACTCTACCCGAACCTAATCGCCGCCATGTCGGACCGCGCTCCACCTTTAATCCGTGGCAAAGCGCTGGGAACCTATCGTTTCTGGCGGGATGGAGGCTATGCCATCGGGGCGTTGTTGCTGGGCGGTGTGGCCCAAATGACCCATACTTTATTGCCGGTCGTCTTCCTCACCGCCGCCCTCACAGCGGCCTCCGGCGTTTGGCTGGTG
>NCFD01000342.1 GCA_002281005.1 Acidocella sp. 35-58-6
ATATGACACGGTGGTGGCGACCGGCGAGCAAGTCACCGCCGGGTTGCTGGCGATTGCCCTGCAAAATCTGGGTCTGGAAGCGCGCTCATGGATGGGCTGGCAAATTGCTGTGGACACTGACGGCCAGCACGGCAAGGCCCGGATTAACGATATTGAGGGCGAAGAACTGATCACCCGGATGCAAGCCGGCCAAATTCCGGTAGTGGCTGGTTTCCAGGGTATTGGCCCTGATAACCGCATCACCACGCTGGGCCGAGGCGGCTCCGATACATCAGCCGTGGCCCTTGCGGCGGCGCTGAAAGCCGACAGATGTGATATCTATACCGACGTGGACGGGGTTTACACCACCGACCCGCGGATCGTCGCGAAGGCCAGGAAACTGGACAAGATCACCTACGAGGAGATGCTTGAGCTCGCCTCCGTCGGTGCCAAAGTGTTGCAGACCCGCTCGGTTGAGCTGGCTATGAAGGAAAAAGTCAGGGTGCAGGTGCTTTCCAGTTTCGTGGATGCACCGGGAACTTTGGTTGTTGATGAGGATGAAATTGTGGAACAGGAAATTGTCGCCGGTATTGCTTACTCACGGGATGAAGCCAAGGTCACGGTGCGCCGGGTACCTGACAAACCAGGCGTTGCCGCGGCGATTTTTGTGCCCCTCGCGGAGGCCGGCATCAATGTCGATATGATCGTGCAGAACGTCTCGGCGGATGGCACGACCGACATGACCTTCACGGTGGGCAAAACCGACCTCGCGCAGGCGCTGGTCAGCCTGGACGGCGTGAAGGACCGCATTGGCTATGCCGAAATCAGCACCGACAAAGACGTCGCTAAGCTCTCGGTGGTTGGCGTGGGGATGCGTAGCCATGCCGGTGTGGCAGGTACCATGTTCAAAACCCTGGCAGACAAAGGCATCAATATCCTGGTGATTTCGACCAGCGAGATTAAGGTCAGCGTGCTGATCGCCGCTGAATACACCGAGCTTGCGGTGCGTGCCCTGCACACGGCCTACGGGTTGGATGCTTGATATGACCATCACCCCCGCGGCGAAATTTGCGGCGTTGCAGGCGCGTGGCACTGAGTTCCTCGGCACCGAAATGGCGATCATGGGCGGGGCGATGAGTTGGGTCTCGGAGCGCCATCTGGTCGCTGCGATCTCGAACGCGGGCGGCTTTGGGGTGATCGCCTGTGGCTCGATGCCGCCGGCGCTGCTGGAGGCTGAAATCATCGCCACCCAGGCGCTGACCAATAAGCCATTTGGTGTGAATCTGATCACCATGCACCCGCAGCTTGATGATCTGGTGCAGGTTTGCCTGCGGACCAAGGTCGGCCATGTGGTGCTGGCGGGTGGCATTCCGCCCGGCCCCGCGGTGCGGGCGGTCAAGGATGGCGGCGCCAAGCTGATTGCGTTCGCCCCGGCATTGGTTTTGGCCAAGCGGTTCGTTAAATCCGGCGTCGATGCGCTGGTAATCGAAGGCTCGGAGGCTGGCGGGCATATTGGTCCCGTGTCGCTCACCGTGCTGGCGCAGGAAATTTTACCGCATATCCGGGAAATTCCGGTGTTTGTGGCCGGTGGACTTGGGCGTGGCGAAGCCATTCTGGGTTATCTGGAAATGGGGGCCTCCGGCGCGCAGCTCGGCACGCGGTTTGCGGCCTCAGTTGAGAGCATCGCGCATGCCAATTTCAAAAACGCTTTTGTGCGTGCCAATGCCCGCGATGCAATCCCCTCCATCCAGTTGGATGAGCGCTTTCCCGTGATCCCAGTGCGTGGGCTGGTCAATGAGGGCACCAAACGGTTCCTTAACCATCAGG
>NCFD01000016.1:0-10458 GCA_002281005.1 Acidocella sp. 35-58-6
AGCTTCTCTTTGGAGGTGAAGATCCGATAGAGGATGTAGAAGAACACCGCGGTCGATGCACCTGAGATCATGGCACCCACCGAGGACACAAAGTTCCAGCCGGCGAAAGCATCAGGATAATCCGGGTAACGGCGCGGCATACCAGCAAGCCCCAGGAAATGCTGCGGGAAGAAGGTTAGGTTCACACCAATGAAGGTGGTCCAAAAATGCACCTTGCCCCAGAATTCCGGGTAAGGGTGGCCAGACATTTTGCCGATCCAGTAATAAAATCCGGCAAAAATCGCGAACACCGCACCGAGTGAGAGCACATAATGGAAATGTGCGATCAGGAAGTAGTCGTTGTGCAACTCCTGATCCAACCCTGCATTGGCCAGCACCACGCCGGTGGCGCCGCCAATAACGAACAGGAAGATGAACCCAATCGCCCACAGCATCGGGGTTTTGAACTCGATCGAGCCACCCCACATGGTGGCGATCCACGAGAAGATTTTAATGCCGGTCGGCACCGCAATCACCAGCGTGGCGACTTCAAAATACACCCGGCTGTCAGTTGAGATACCGGAGATGAACATATGATGCGCCCACACCACAAAGCCCACGAAGCCAATAATCACCATGGCATATGCCATGCCAAGATAACCAAACACCGGCTTCTTGGAGAAAGTGGAAACCACATGGCTGATAATGCCGAACGCCGGCAAAATCATGATGTAAACTTCCGGGTGCCCAAAGAACCAGAACAGATGCTGGAACAATACCGGATCACCACCACCGGCTGGCTCGAAGAACGAGGTGCCGAAATTACGGTCCATAATCAACATGGTCACGGCACCGGCCAGCACCGGAATGGCGAGCAACAGCAGGAAGGCGGTCACCAAAATCGCCCACACAAACAGCGGCATTTTGTGCATGGTCATGCCAGGAGCACGCATGTTCAAAATGGTAGCAATAAAGTTGATCGCGCCCAGCAGCGAGGAAATACCGGCCAGATGCAGCGAGAATAATGAGAAGTCGGTCGCGATACCCGGCGAATAATGCGCGTTGTCGAGCGGCGGATAAATCGTCCAGCCAGCGCCGGTACCATCGCCGATCAACAGGCCGAGCATCACGAAAATGAAGCCCATCACCAGGAACCAGAAGCTCATATTATTCAGGCGCGGGAAGGCCATGTCGGGTGCGCCGATCATCATCGGCACAAACCAGTTGCCAAAACCGCCGATCAAGGCCGGCATCACCATCCAGAAGATCATGATCAAACCATGCGCGGTGATGATCGCATTCCACTCGGTGCCACTGCTGACAATATGATTATGCGGATACATCAACTGCGCGCGCATAATCATCGAGAGAATACCGCCAACACACCCGCCGATAACGGCCGACGTAATGTACAGCGTGCCGATGTCCTTATGATTGGTGCTCATCAACCAGCGGCGCACAAACCCCGGTTTCGCGTGGCCATGCTCGCCATGCGCATCATGTGCGTGGTCGTCGTGGGTATGGTCGTCATGTGTCGTGGAGGACATGCCTTCGCGCTCCTTTAAATAAAACAGCAGGTCATTTGACGACCGCCAGATCAGCAAATTCGTTAACGGGCAACGGTGAGGATAGCGGATGAGGTGTGAACGAATTCATCACATAATTGGCCTGCGCCACCTTAATCCAGGCCATATAATCATCCATCGACACCGCTTTAATCTCGATCGGCATGGCATCGTGGTTCACGCCGCAAATCTGGTTGCACTGGCCGTAATAAGTGCCAACCTTCGGAATGATGGTCCAACTTGTCACCACCGTGCCCGGAATGGCGTAGCGCTGCACACCGAGCGACGGCAGGTAAAACCCGTGCAGAACATCCGCACTGGTAATATTAAATTTAATTTTTTTACCCACCGGCACCACAATCGGATGATCAACGCTCAAACGGCGGATATCACCCGGCTGCAATTTATCATCAGGCACCATGTAGCTAGTATAATCCAGCCCCGGCACCGACTGGTATGAGTATTCCCAGTACCATTGATGACCGGTCACATTGATGGTCATGTACGGGTTGCTGTCGTCGGCCTCATAATAAATCAAACTGATCGAGGGCACGATAATTACCGCCAGCAATAGAGTCGGAATGACAATCCAGATCACTTCAATCAGGGTGTTATGGGTAAAATGCGCCGGGGTTTTGTTTTTGCCGGAGCGAAAATTGATCATCACATAGACCATCAACAGGCCCACAAACCCCACTATGGCGGCCATGATCCACAGCACATACTTCATCAGCCAGTCGATCCGCGCTTCCATCGGGCTACCGGCCACCGGCAGCCACATCTGCCAATCATGCGGCGCATTCACATAAGCATCCGCGGCGGCAGTCGGGTCAGCAGATTGCGCAAAGGCCGCGTGGCCTCCCAGGCCAATCAGCAAAATAATCCCCAAACCCCAACCCAAAACCCGATTCATCCGCATTATCCTGAGTACCTGCCCGTTCCGTTTAGCCGACCCGGTTACGCCCCTCTGATATAAGGCCAACCCAAGAAGATCAAGACAAAGCAACCGCAGTCTTTTAACTGATTACAAAGTTACCTTAATTTTGTAACTGTATGAGCCGGAACAGGCTCATCGGGCGCATGGACTTAATGGTGGCGGATTTAAGGTCAGTCTCCGCGAACATATGGTTCAAATGGAAGTCCGGGTGCCAACCCAGCAGTGAGGAAGCCGGTGCCATCGCGCGTTCAACCCACCATACCGGGCCGCGCTCCGCCGCAAAATGATTCACAAATAAAATCGTGCCACCCGGGCGCACCACCCGCTTTAACTCAGCCACCAGCGCCTGCGGGTTGGGCACCACGCTCGCCACAAACATCGCCACCGCAATATCAAACTGGCCAGCCTCGAAGCTGGTAGCCTGCGCGTCCATTTCCAGCAGCGCTTCAATGTTGCGCAAATTCATCCCGGCCACCCGCTCCCGCGCCAGGCCCAGCATATTGGTCGATAAATCAATCCCCGTGACCCGCTTATCCGCTGCGTAAAGTGGCAAAGCCAGGCCGGTGCCAACGCCCACTTCCAGCACCTTCGGCCCCGGTGCGGTGTTCACCGCCGCCACCGCAGCCCGGCGGGCATGGCCGGAAATCAGCCCAAAACCGAAATCATACAACCCGGCCCAGCGCCGGTAGGCTGTACGCACCGCGTCGGCATCCAGCGGGCGCTTCGGCCCGGTGGCACGCGAGCTTAAGGAACCGACATTAAGTGTTTCAGCCGCGGTGCCGTAAATTTCAGACATGCAAAACCCTTGATCGTCACAAAATTGCAACCGGACCTTGGCCTAGAACAGGGTGCCAAGGCAATGGGCAAACGCATTTTAAGCCTGTTAAGTTTCCCGCAGTTTCAGGCTTTTGAGAGTGACTCCGCGACGCGTTTGACAAATTCCGCGGGGTTTTCCGGCACCTCGCCTTCCTGCAATTTGGCCAAATCCAGCAGTAATTCCGCCTGTTTCTCGGGCTCAGGCTGGCTCGCCAACGCCTTGATCCAGCCATGCGCCGGGTTGATCTCCAGCCGGGGTGCCGGGCCAAATACCGGCCGCCCCGCCCGGCGCATCAGCCGCTGCATTGCCAAATCCGGCCCGGTTTTATCGGCCACCAGCATCGCCGGACTGCCTGACAGCCGCGAGGACGCCACCACCGCCGAGACCTTGGCTCCCAGTGCCGCCGCCAGTGCCGTGCATAAAGCGGCAATATCCTCCGCCGGTTCCGCCGCCTCAAACAATCCGCTGGCCTGGCTGGCACTTTGAAGTTTCTTTTCCTTGTAGTTCTCCAACCGGGCCGGCCAGAACGCGTCAATCGCATCGGCCAGCAACAGCACCTCGTAGCCTTTGGTGGCAAAGCCTTCCAATTGCGGCGAGGTCTTCAGCGCCGCGGCATCAGCGCCCGCCAAATAATAAATCGCCTCCTGGCCTTCCGGCATCCGGGCGATATACTCATCCAAGGTGGTGGCGTCCGCCTTGGTCGAGGCAAACCGCAGCAGCCCGGCAATTTCCGCGGCATGGCCGGTATCCTCGTAAATACCTTCCTTCAGAATAACGCCAAAATTCTCCTGGAATGGCTTGAACTCTTCAGCGTCCTTGGCCTCGCTCTTCAATTCCGAGAGCACACGGTTCACCAGCGCCTTGCGGATTTTATCCAGCACCGGCGTCGATTGCAGAATTTCGCGGCTCACATTCAGCGGCAAATCCTCGGTATCCACAATGCCCACCACAAAGCTCAGCCACGACGGCAGCAATTTGGCATCATCGGTAATGAACATCCGCTTCACGTGCAGCCGCACCTTGGAATCGCGGTTCTCCTCCACCGCCATGAACGGCTTCGAGGACGGGATGAACAGCAACGCCGAAAATTCCAGCGTGCCCTCGGCCCGCCAATGAATTGTCGCCCAGGGCTCGTCAAACATATGGCCGAGATGCCGATAAAACTCGGTGTAATCCTGCTTGGAAATATCCGCCTTGGGCTTGCGCCACAGCGCCGCCCCTTCGGTGATGGCGGCAAACTTGCCGTCCCGCTCCAGCTCAATGGGGATGGCAATATGGTCCGCCCATTTGCGGATCACATGCTCAATGCGCATCGGCTCTAAAAAATCCTCGGCATCGGGCTTGATGTGCAGAATAATGGTGGTGCCAGCGTCCTCGCGGCTGGCAGGCATCAGCGTGTATTGGCCGCGCCCGGCAGATTTCCAAGCCCAAGCATCCGCCGCACCGGCTTTACGCGAAATCACCTCCACCTCATCAGCCACCATGAAGGCGGAGTAGAACCCAACACCGAACTGCCCGATCAAATTAGGCCGATCCTCTGGCTTGGTATTGGCCAGCGTGGCGGTGAAGGCCGAAGTACCCGAGCGGGCAATGGTGCCCAGATGCTCGGCCAGCTCGTCCTTACTCATGCCGGTGCCGGAATCGGCGATGGTGATGGTTTGCGCGAGTTTATCAACCGAGATTTTAATCGCCGGATTTTCCGGCAGCGCCAGGGTTTCATCAGACAGCGCCATAAACCGCCGCCGGTCAGTGGCATCCGCCGCATTCGCCACCAGTTCGCGCAGAAAAATCTCGCGGTCCGAATAGAGCGAATGCACCACCAAATCGAGCAAACGCCCCACTTCGGCACCAAAATTGCGGGTCTCGGGGGCGGCGGTCTCAACAGTATTTGTCTCGGTCATTTAATAATCTCCCTGCAAGCCGAGCGTGAGTTAGGCGCGGTAGAGAAAATGTTCAAGAATTGACGCTTGCAATCAATGGCATTCACCCCAACACTTGAGCCCATGTCCGGATTCTCCCCCAGGGTGAAGGCTGTTCTCGGCCCCACCAATACCGGCAAGACGCATCTTGCGATCGAGCGGATGCTTGGCCATTCCTCGGGCATCATTGGCTTCCCCCTCAGGCTGCTGGCGCGCGAAAACTACGACCGGATGGTACTGCGCAAGGGCGTTAAAAATGTCGGCCTCATTACCGGCGAGGAAAAAATCGTGCCCCCGGGTGCTAAATATTTCTCCTGCACGGTAGAGGCCATGCCGCTTGATAGGCGGGTGGAATTCCTGGCGGTCGATGAAATCCAGCTCTGTGCCGACCCTGACCGCGGCCATATCTTCACTGACCGCCTGTTGCACGCCCGCGGGCTGGTGGAAACCATGTTCCTGGGTGCTGAGACCATCCGGCGCTTGCTCAAACGGCTGATCCCGGATGCCGAGATCGAAACCCGCCCCCGGCTGTCCGACCTCACCTACGCTGGCCCCGCCAAACTCTCCCGCCTGCCGCCGCGCTCGGCCATCGTGGCGTTTTCCAGCACCGAGGTTTACGCCATTGCCGAGGCCGTGCGGCGCCGCCGCGGCGGCTGCGCGGTGGTGATGGGCCGTCTATCCCCCCGTACGCGCAACGCCCAGGTGGCGCTGTATCAAGCCAAGGAGGTGGATTTCCTGGTGGCGACGGACGCCATCGGCATGGGCCTCAATATGGATGTCGACCATGTCGCCTTCGCGGGTCTCTCGAAGTTCGACGGCCACCGCCCGCGCCTGCTGCAAGCCCCGGAGGTCGCACAAATCGCGGGGCGCGCCGGACGCGGCATGCGCGATGGCACCTTTGGCGTGACAGCGAACTGCCCGCCGCTGGCCGATGAGTTGGTGAACGCCGTGGAGAGCCACGCTTTCGAGCCGCTGGAACAACTCTGCTGGCGCAATTCCGCGCTCGATTTCACCTCCACCGACACCCTGCTGGCCAGCCTCATGCAGCCCCCACCGGTGCCCGGCCTGGTGCGCGGCCAGGACGCCACCGACGCCAAGACCCTGGCCACACTCTCGATGGACCCGGACATCCGCAAAACGGCGCAAGGCCGCATTGCCACCCGTATGTTGTGGGATTCCTGCCAGATCCCTGATTTCCGCAAACTCGCCAATGACTGGCACGCCAAACTCTGCGCCCGCGTATTTTTGCATCTGCGCCGCGACAAAACCCTGCCGGTGGACTGGATCGCCAGCCAGTTCGAGGGGCTGGATAAAACCGAGGGCGATATCGATACCCTGATGCAGCGTCTGGCCGACGTGCGCGTTTGGGCCTATATCACCGCCCGGGCGGATTGGATGAAAGATGCCATCCCCTGGCAAAACCGTGCCCGCGAGATCGAGGATAAAATCGCGGACACGCTGCACGAAAAACTGATGGCACGGTTTGTCGATAAACGGGCGGCACATTTAACCAGGCGGCTGGAGGCGAAAGAGACGGAAGACCTACTCTCAGTGGTATCAGCGCGTGGCGTGGTGCTGGTGGAAGGCCATGAAGTTGGCCGGATCGACGGCTTTCAGTTTCACCCCGACCCCTCAACCCAGGGCCAGGAGAAAAAACTGGTGCTGCGGGCGGCCAGGCGCGCCTTGGCGCAGGAAATGCCGCGGCGGATTCTCCGCGCCGAAATGGCCCCTGATACCGAATTCAGCGTCTCACCGGCCCAGCGTATTATCTGGGAAGGTGCCGAAATTGCCCGGCTGCGGAAGGGGGCCAGTATCATGCGCCCGGCCGTGGATATTCTGCCCAGCGAGTTTATCGACGGTGCCGCGCGTGAACGCCTGCGTATAAGGCTGGCCGCCTACATGGCCGCCAGTGTGGACGCCAAACTGGCACCGCTGGCCGCCGTGATGGCCGCACCGCCGCCCGCCCTGCGCGGCGTGGTGCACCGGCTCGGTGAAGCCCTGGGCGTGCTGCCGGGTGAAATCGGTACCCAAGCCGAAAAAGCCGCGCTGAAGCCACTCGGCATCGTAGCCGGACGCTTCGCTTTGTTTATGCCCGCCCTATTAAAACCCAACGCCGCCGCCATGCGGGCCTTGCTCTGGGCGCTGTGGAACGGCGTGGAAACACCCCGCCTGCCACCCGCCGGGCTGGTCTCCATCCCCGCCTCCAGCAACCCGGATTTTGCCTTCATGATGGGCTGGCTGCCGGCTGGTCCCGTCATGCTGCGCCTGGATATCGCCGAAAAGCTTGGCGGCGAATTACATTACCTGATCCGCAAACAACCGGTGGTGCTGCCGGCTAACCTCGCATCGCGCATGTCGCTGAAGCCAGAGCACCTGCCAACCGTGCTGAATATCCTGGGCCTGCGAATTATTCCCGCCGCCACCCTGGGGTCAAAATTCTTCGGCCCTCCTACCCCGCCATTGCTGGCGCGGCGCAAACATGTCGCGGTAAAGCCAGCCGCGCCGCCGCCACCGCCGCCGGAGCCCTTGCCTGATAGCCCGTTCGCAGCCCTGGCGGCTTTAAGGCGTACCGCCTCCTGATGCCGGAGGACGAGGATAAAGCCTGGCAGCGGCTGGACAAATTTTTGTTTTTCGCCCGCTTCTGCAAAAGCCGGGCGGTGGCCAGCACCTTGATCGAGACTGGGGCGGTGCGCATCAACCGGCAGCCCACCGTTAAACCGCACGCCAAATTACGCCCCAACGACATCATCACCCTGCCGCTCCCCGCCGGGGTGGTGGTGGTGAGGGTGCTGGCCCTGAGCCTACGGCGCGGCCCCGCCGCCGCCGCCCGATCACTCTACGAGGAACTTGTGTAACCCTTGCGCAAATTTACATCCACGCGCATATCCGGCTCAAATTGTCGATTTTTAGGAGTGGTTGATGACCTACGTGGTCACCGAAAATTGCATTAAGTGTAAGTTCATGGATTGCGTGGAAGTCTGCCCGGTGGACTGCTTCTACGTGGGCGAAAACATGCTGGTCATTCACCCCGATGAGTGCATCGACTGCGGCGTGTGCGAACCCGAATGCCCGGCCGAAGCCATTTTGCCCGACAGCGACAACCGCGCCACCGCCTGGATCGAGCGCAACCGCGATTTAGCCAAATCCTGGCCGAATATCACCCGCAAGGGCACCCCGCCGGATGATGCCGATGAGTGGAAAGACAAACCCGGCAAAGAGGCCCTACTGTCGCTGGAGCCCGGCCAACCATAGGTTTGCACCTTGCTCGCGTGACGTAACCCGGTTTTTATGATATATGGCATTCCCGTGAACCGGGTGAATGACCCCGGTAGTCGTATCGGGGAGCCGGATGAGCAAGTCAGAGAAGGTTGGAACAAAGTCGGCCGCTGCCGCTGCGGTTAAGCCTGCCGCCAAAGCGAAAGCCGCCAAGCCCGCGCCTGTTAAGCCCTCACCTGTCAAACCTGCATCTGTGAAACCAGCACCCGTTAAACCCACTCCCATTAAACCAGCACCCCTTAAGCCCACACCCGTGAAGGCAGCGCCAGCGAAGGCCGCCGCTAAAGCGCCCCCTAAACCTGAACCAAAAGCAGTAAAATCATTGCCCACACAACCAAAGCCGAAGCCGGAACCCGAAGCTGCCGCCAAAGTGGCCGCCAAACCGGCCCTCAAGGCGGCTGATAAGCCCACCGACAAGGTCGCGAAGGCACCTGCGAAAGCCGCCGAAAAACCCGCTGAAAAACCTGCGGCCAAACCGGCCCCGGCTGAACCGGCTGCCAAGGCTGCGCCCAAGGCCGCTGCTGC
Organism: Acidocella sp. 35-58-6; assembly: GCA_002281005.1. Lineage (GTDB taxonomy): Bacteria > Pseudomonadota > Alphaproteobacteria > Acetobacterales > Acetobacteraceae > Acidocella. The sequence goes on from NCFD01000016.1 coordinate 9,019, forward strand.
GCCTAAACCCGTTGCCAAGCCGGCCGCGAAGCCACTGACCAAACCGGCACCTGAAGCCGTGAAGGGCGAGTCTACCCGGCCACCACCGCCGCCAATTCCGGCGATGATGCCGCCGGCCCCGCCGCCACCGCCACCCACTTCACATTCCGGCGTCATCTCCGGCCCGATGCGCCCAATGACCCCGCCGCGCGCGATGGCCAAAGCCGAAATCTTCGTCGATGGCGACTATGTGGTTTACCCCACCCACGGCGTCGGCAAAGTGGAGCGTATCGCCACCGAGGAAATTGCCGGGCACACACTCGAGCTCATTCACATCACCTTCGATGAAAACCGCATGACATTGCGGGTACCTACCAACAAAGCCCGCACCGCCGGGTTGCGCAAACTCGCCTCAGCCAAACAATTCTCCGACGTGCTGGCCACATTAAAGGGCCGCGCCCGCATCAAGCGCACCATGTGGTCGCGCCGCGCCCAGGAATACGAGGCCAAAATCAACTCAGGGGACCCGCAGGCCATCGCCGAGGTGGTGCGCGATCTGCACCGTAACGCCGGCCAGCCTGACCAATCATTTTCCGAGCGCCAAATTTACGAATCCGCACTCGACCGTCTGGCCGCCGAATATGGCGCTTTGGAAAAAATCGACAAAGCCACCGCCATTGAACGCCTCATCGCGCACCTGAAATCCGATTAAATCTCCCAGGCGTCCCAATCATCCAGCGGCTAAAAGCCGCCGCATTTCCGGGCTGATAAACCAAGCCGCCATAAGGCAGCTTGGTTTATTTTGGTCCATTGGATAACAGCGGATCATGCCATTTCGGCATGAATTTCATGCCTGCCCAAAGCGCTGTTCATCGCACTCAAAGGCTGTTGCGGTCACCGCCAATCATTTAAAGAAGGGTCTTGTAAGCCATCTTTGATGGGCTAAGTGGGGAAAGCATGCCAAAAACGCAATTTCTTCCAAAGCCGCCGGGTATCCCGGCAGGCCAATTCGGCACCGCTTCGGAGCGGGCCCGCCGTGAGTTGGCGGCGGGATTGCACCATAAACCGGCACGCATTTCGCCCAAGTATTTTTACAACGCCATGGGCTCAAAACTTTTTGAAGCCATTTGCCTGCTTGATGAATATTATCTGACCCGGGCTGAACAGAGCATTTACAGCCGCCACGCTGCAGCCATCGCCAGCGCCGCAGGGCGTGGCAGGGTCCTTATCGATATTGGAGCGGGGAACTGTGCCAAAGCCGCGTTGCTGTTCGCCGCATTGCAGCCTGAGCAATATGTGCCCGTCGATATTTCCGCCGATTTTTTGAGGACCACGGTTGAAAGGCTACAGGCCACCTATCCTGATATCGCGATGCTGCCGGTTGGTCTTGATTTCACGGAAGGCCTGAATTTACCGATCCAAGTTAACGCGCAGCGCCGCCTGCTTTTTTATCCGGGTTCC
>NCFD01000016.1:10463-11131 GCA_002281005.1 Acidocella sp. 35-58-6
CCTCGATTGGTAATTTCACACCATTGCAAGCGGCCCAATTTCTCTCACGCTTACGGTCGCAGTGCGGTGCTGACAGTGCGCTGCTCATCGGCGTCGATCTGGTCAAGGCGCCAGAAATTCTTGAGGCTGCCTATAATGATCCACTCGGCATCACCAGCGCTTTTAACCTGAACGTACTCAACCACACCAATATGTTGCTTGATAGTAACTTTTCAATTTCGGATTGGCAGCATGTGGCATTTTTTAACACTGAGCAATCATGTGTTGAAATGCATCTGGAAGCGCGCCGGCCCGTGATGGTTCAATGGCCCGGCGGCGAGCGGGCATTCGCCCAAGGTGAGCGTATCCACACTGAAAACAGCTACAAATATACCCGGCACGGCTTCACCGAATTGCTGGCATCCTGCGGCTTTGGCGATGCGGTATGCTGGAGTGATGACGCGCAACGGTTTTTGGTGTGCTATGCGCGCGCCATCTGATTTTGATAACACGGATCTCTGCGCTTCTGTGGCGCAGAATTTCTCCCGCACGCGCACCCATTCCATAACGCTGACCGCCGCCCTGTCAGACGAAGATTGTGCCGCCCAATCCATGCCGGATGCCAGCCCCGCCAAATGGCACCTGGCGCACACAACATGGTTTTTTGAAACATTTATCCTGGAGCGCTA
>NCFD01000343.1 GCA_002281005.1 Acidocella sp. 35-58-6
GGGCAACCGCTGAAAGCCATCGCGACCGGCGGTTTGGCACCGTTATTTGCCGAGGGAACGGTGAAGCTGACCACCATCGACCCAGATTTGACCCTTGATGGCTTGCGCTTGCTGTCGCTACGCAACAAGCCGCCGCAATTGCCGCGTGACCGCACGCCATTTGTGGATGCCGAATAGCCGCCTATGGTGGTTATGGGCGGCGTCACTATCTATAAGCCGTAATCAGACGTTAAAAGACCGTTTTCAGGAGTATTTTCTATATGGCAGCCTCATCCGGCAAAAAGCCGGGCAAAACCCGTGCGCTCACGCCAGCAGCGCAGAGTCCGGGCGGGTTCGTGTTTGTGCCGCTGGGCGGTACCGGCGAAATTGGCATGAATTTCAACCTGTATGGGTGCGATGGCGAATGGCTTGCGGTTGATTGCGGCATGGGCTTTGCCGGGCCGGAAGCGCCTGAGGCCGAATTATTGCTGGCCGACCCCGGTTACATCGCGGCCCGAGCTGACAGATTGCATGGCTTGGTGATTACGCACGCGCATGAGGACCATATTGGCGGCGTCGCCCGGCTGTGGCCGCAACTGCGCTGTCCAATTTATGCCAGCCCTTTCACCGCCGCGATTTTGCGCCGCAAGTTGAGCGAGGCCGGGCTGGGCCGCGAGGTGAAGCTGCATGTCGTCAAGCCGGGCGGCAAGTTCGAGGTTGGCCCGTTTGATTTGCAGTTCATCCAACTCACCCATTCCACGCCGGAATCGCAGGCGCTGGCCATCACCACCCGTTATGGCACGGTGCTGCATACTGGCGACTTCAAATTTGACCCGCACCCGGTGGTGGGCAATGTGACCGACGAAGCCGCCCTCAAGGCCCTGGGTGACAAAGGCGTGCTGGCGATGGTGATCGATTCCACCAACGCCATGGTGGATGGTCATTCCGGCTCGGAACTGGATGTCAAAAAGAGCCTGAAGGCGCTGATCGGGGATATGCCGGGGCGCATCGCGGTCACCTGTTTTGCCAGCAACATCGCCCGCGTTTCCAGCGTCATTGAAGCCGCTGAAGCCTGTGGGCGTCATGTGGCACTGGTGGGCCGCAGCCTCGCCAATTATGTGGCCGCAGCACAGGAAGCCGGTTATTTGCAGGATGTTCCTGACTTTGTGCCGGAAGAGGATTTAGGCTCCATCCCGGATGATAATTTGCTGCTGCTGGTCACCGGCAGCCAAGGCGAGCCACGCTCCGCAATGGCGCGGATTGCCGCCGATACGCATCGTTATGCCGTGCTGGGTGAGGGCGATGTGGCGATTTTCTCGTCGCGCATGATCCCCGGCAACGAGAACGCCATTACCGCGGTACAGGATACTTTGGTGCGGCGCGGTGTGGATGTCATCACCGACGATGATGAGCTGACCCATTGCTCGGGCCACCCGGCGCGCGATGAGTTGATTAAAATGTATAAATTGGTGCGGCCAAAATATCTGGTGCCCACCCACGGCGAATGGCGGCATCTCTCGGCGCAGGCCGCCTTGGCGCAGGAGGAGGGGATCACCTCGATCCTGATCGAAAACGGCGATGTATTGTCATTGTCCTCCAACAACCCGGAAGTGATCGACTCGGTGCCAACCGGACGGATGGCGGTTGATGGTAATGCCGTGGTGCCGCTGAAGGGCGGCATTATGGCGGCCCGCCGGCGGATGCTGTTTAACGGTGTGGTGGTGGGCAGCGCCATTATCGACTCGTCGGGCAAGGTACGGGGCGAAGCCAGAATCTCAGCGCCGGGGCTGTTGGACGAGGACATTGGCTTGC
>NCFD01000344.1 GCA_002281005.1 Acidocella sp. 35-58-6
CACCATCCCACAACCGTGCAGCACCAGTCTCCGCAGCTGTCGCGGTGAGGTTTTCGCCCGCTTCAAGTAAGCAGCGTAAAGCGTCAGACGGGTTGAGTGCTTTGGGTAGTCCCATGATCGGGCGCAGGCACAATTCTAGCCGGTCGAGAAAATCCCGTTCTGTACTAGCATTATTTTCCACAAGGCGAAATTTTATACCATCGAAACCTGGAGTCGGGCGTGGTCCTCGAAGTGCCGCAATCTCTAAGGCCCGCGCATGATCACGGCATATCTCGGGCGGCTCACCCGCCGCTGTCAGCGGATGCTTCAATAAAGCCAGCAATGGCAACGGGGAGAAATCACTTAGTGCCGCATCTGCCAGCAGCCGTAAAAAGACGGCCGGTGGCGTGTCGCTTAACGGCTCGCCCGCGCTATCGTCGGCGATGATGCCAAAGCGCCGGAGTGCGGCGGTGACCCGCATTGCCAGGCTGCGGTCAGGTGTTACTAGGGCAGCAGTTTGCCCCTGCTCATCCAGAGCCTCCCGCAACGCCATGGCAATGGCGGTTGCCTCCTCGTGCTCGTCGCGCGCCGCCAGCCGATATAGGCCAGAGGCATCTATTGGTGCCGGGAGCTGCCATTCGCTGAGCTTCGCTGCGGGAAGCAGGGCACGCGATAAAAGAGCCCCGCGTCCTGCTGGTACTTTGCTCGGTGGCGATTTCCAGAGCTCGACCTCTTCGTGCCGCACACCAAGTATGGTGAGAAGATTGGCGATGCCATTTTGTGCATGAACATCATTCACGTCATGCCAGGCACTTGCCTGCATGGCCGCGTCGTATCCGGGCAATATGACAGCACCTTGTGGTAATCCGGCAATGGTTTTGGCTAACCGCCCGGCGGCCGGCGATACATCGCGCGCCACAAACCAGATTTTATGCTCGGGGGCTCTGTGAGCCCAGGCTTTGCTTTGAGAGTCCATCAGCAAAATTTGGTGCTGAACTGCGTCGATCATGCCCATTTCGGATAATATTGCCGGCCATGAGTGTGTAATGATCTCGAGAAATTCGAGAGTTGTCTGCCAATGTATTGCCAGTTCAGCACTGACCACGGTTGAAAGTGCTGCCGCCAGGTCGATCTCCGCAATTGCGGCTTCGTCGAGCAACGCCGCCAGATCTCCGGCCAGTGACCATGCAGTGTGCAGCTTTTTCGGAGCGCCATTCTGGCCGTGGCGTGCCAAAATTAACTTTGCCAGAATGGCTTGCCGCATCATGGCAGGCATTGCGGGGGGCAATTCTAAAACGCCACTCAAGGCCAGCGCCACGTCATCAAGTGCACCTGATGCAATGATGTGCGGCAATAATAACGGTTTGCCGTTATTGGCTTGCAAAAAAGCTCCCGCCAATGCGCGCGCGGCTCGCCGGCTCGGCAAAATGATCAGGCCGTCACTGGCATCGCCTCCGGTTGCCAGCCACGCCCTCGCAAGTGCGGGCAAAAATGCAGTTTCAACCGGGAATGCGGCAACCCTCACGTGGTGTTGCCAACTTCGCGTGCTTCAAGCACGGCATCGGCATGGGCGAGGTCTTCAGGCGTTGAGAGATGGAACCATACCCCATCATGCACAATTGCCCCCAACCGTCCGGCAGCCAGTGCCCGATCCCAAAGGAGGTTCATACTAAACGGCGCAGGCGGAGCCGCGGTAAATAGGCTTGGGCTCACAATCTGTACCCCGGCGTATAAATAGGGTGCCACATCGCGCTCTTCACGCCGCTTTAATTGACCGCCACGCGGCCACAGGAAATCCCCAAGTCCTGT
>NCFD01000345.1 GCA_002281005.1 Acidocella sp. 35-58-6
ACCCCGCAGCGCCACTTTGGCTTTGAAGCTGCTGCCTGGTACTGGCATTTTGTGGACGTGGTGTGGCTGTTCCTGTTTGTGTGCATCTACTACCTGGGCCGCAGCGCGATTGTGGCTGGCTGATCAACAAAAGGGCCGCACGAGCGGCCCTTTTTATGTGTCATGAATAAATACCGCCGCCTGAGAAACCCCGGCATCGCCGCCTTCATTCTGTTCTGGATCCTTATCTCGCTGGGGGTGTGGCAGGCGCACCGGCGGGTGTGGAAGGAAGGCATTTTGGCGCAAATTCATGCCGCCGAGATCGCCCCGCCGATTCCGCTGCCAGCGCAGCCCACACGCTTTGAGAAGGTGAGCATCGTTGGCCACTGGGTTGCGGGCAAGGCGGTTTTGTATAGCGACGAGGTGCATGACAGCCCGCAAGGCCCGATCGAGGGCGGTGAGCTGGTGATGCCGTTCCAGACGGATGCTGGCCCCGTGGTGCTGGTGGACCTGGGCTGGGTGCCGCAGAAACGCCCGCAAGCTATGGCCATGCCGGCTGGCGAGACGCAGGCGGTGGGCTATATCCATCAATCTGATACTGGTGGCTGGTTTGCCGGGACCGACGATGTGGCGCACGGGCTGTATTATACGCTGAATACCGCGAAAATTGGCGCCGACATGGGCCTCACCAATGTGGCGCCGTTTGCACTGGTGGCGATGGGGCCGCTGCCGCCGCCTGGTTCGCCGTTGCCGGAACCAGCGCAAAATTTACCGCGTCCGCCGAATAATCATTACCAGTACGAACTCACCTGGTTTGGCTTCGCGCTGGTGCTGGTGTTTGAATTTTTCTTCTACGCTCGCAAAAGGCTGCGCGAACCATGAATGCTTATCAACGCTTGAGGGCGGCCTTTGGCCGGATTGCCACCTTGAATGAGGCGGCGGCGGTGCTGGGCTGGGATGCCTCGGCGATGATGCCGGATGGTGGGGCGGAGGCGCGGGGCGAGCAGGTGGCGGTGCTAGCTGGGCTGGCGCATGAGCTGCTGACAGCCCCGCAGGTAGCAGAGGATTTTGCCGCCGCCACAGCACCCGCCGCGCCATGGGAGGCCGCTAATTTTGCCCTGATGCAGGAGGCGCATAAGCGTGCCACAGCGCTGCCGCAGGATTTGGTGGAGGCGGTTTCGCGCGCCAATTCGCATTGTGAAACAATCTGGCGCACCGCCCGCCAGACCTCCGATTTTGCGCTGGTGCAAGCACCGCTGACCGAGGTGGTGAATTTAGCCCGGCAGTCAGCTGAAATTCTGGGCGCCGCACTGGGGGTTTCACCGTACGATGCTTTGCTGGCCAGTTTTCAACGCGGGGTGACCGCCGCGGATGTGACGCCGGTGTTTGCTGAATATGCGGCGTTTTTGCAAACTGCCCTGCCGGCGGCTGAAGCCCGCCAGCTTGCCAACCCGGCCCCCGCGATGCCGCCAGGGCCCTACCCTGAGGCGGTGCAGGAAGCGCTATGCCAGCATCTCTCAGAAGCGGCGGGGCTGGATTATACCCATGCGCGGCTGGACCGTTCAGCCCACCCGTTTTGCGGCGGCACGCCCACCGATGTGCGGATTACCAACCGTTATGACGAAGCCGATGTGTGCGCCGCCCTGATGGGAGCGCTGCATGAAACCGGCCATGGGATTTATGAGCAGAATTTACCCGCCGCCTACCGCCGCCAGCCGGTGGGTGAGGCCGCGGGCAGTGCGGTGCATGAAAGCCAGTCGCTCATCATTGAGATGCAGGCGGTGCGCACGGATGCGTACTT
>NCFD01000017.1 GCA_002281005.1 Acidocella sp. 35-58-6
CCCCAAGCGTTTACATTTGTTGCAAGGCCGTATCAGTGAACTTTTCGACCTGCTGAACGCCGCCGGTATCGCGAGCCTGGACGGCGCGGTATTCGACCTCGGTGTTTCATCCTACCAAATTGATGACCCTGCGCGTGGATTCAGCTTCCGTCAGAACGGCCCGCTCGATATGCGGATGGGTGCGGGTGAAGTGAGTGCCGCAAAATTAGTAAATACACTGCCCGAATCGGAACTTGCTGATATTCTCTACGAGTTTGGTGAAGAAAAAGCCTCGAGACGAATTGCAAAAGCAATAGTTGAAAGGCGGAGCCAACAGAAATTTGAAATGACGGCGGATTTGGCTAGTGTGATACGAAGCGTGGTGAGACCTGATAAATCTGGCATTGATCCAGCGACACGCAGCTTTCAGGCGCTGCGGATTGCGGTGAATGAGGAACTATCCGACATCGAAGCGGCTCTGGCACAGGCAGCATCCATGCTGAACCCTGGGGGCCGCTTGGTGGTGGTAAGTTTTCATTCGCTCGAGGACCGCATCGTCAAGCGTTTCATGGCAGGTGCGTCTGGCCGCACACCCGGTGCCTCGCGCCACGCGCCCGCCAGTATGCAGCAAACCACGAAACCCGGCTTCAAGCTTCTCACCGGCAGCCCGGTGACCGCCTCGGAAGCAGAATCCCGCGCCAACCCACGCGCCCGCAGCGCCAAGCTACGTGCCATGGAAAGGCTGGCCGCATGATCCGCCCGTTAACCCTGCTCACCATGATTTTGGCGGCGGTTTCCGGCGCTTATATGTTCGCGGTCAAACATCGCGCTCAGGTGCTGGATGACCAGTTGGCATCGGTGGCGCAGCAAACCCGGCTCGACCAGGAGCGCATCCGGGTTCTGCAGGCCCAATGGGCGCTGGAGACAGCGCCGCCGCGGTTGAAGCAACTCGCCGCGCAATTTACCGACCTGCAGCCATTGAAGCCCACGCAATTAATGACCGAGGCGACGCTCGCCACGGCTTTGCCGGCGCCTGGTAAGGTGGCCCCGGAAACCAACCCGGCGCAACCGCCGCCGGCCGTGGTGGCCGACACCGCGGTTCTCGCCTCATCTGCCGCGGCTAGCGCGGCCAGCACGACCAGCACGACCAGCGCGGACTCGCCACCGGCGGCGGCACCTAAGGTTATGGCGGCTGCGGAGTCCAAACCGGCTCCCGCACCACCCAAGCCCAACCCGCCAGCCAAATTGGCAGCCGCGGTTCCACATCATGTTGCGAGCCCGCCGCATCAGGTGACGCTTGCCGCTCGCGTCCTGCCGCACCCAATGGTCTCGCACCTGGCTTCAACCCAGGTGGCGGATAGCCTGCCGTCGCCGCGCCCGGTTCATTCGTTGTATTCGCTGCCCCCGCCATCAGCCTACATACCCGCCCGTCCCATGCAGTCCTCCGCGCAGGGGGGGTCGTCTCTGGCCATGGCAGCCGATTTGCCGCCGCCGAAGCCTTTGTCGGGCGCCGAGTCAAATAATTGACCCTCACCTTCCGCCCCGAACCGCCCCCTCCTTCGCGCCGTAAAGGTGCCCCGGCGCAGGGGGCGACACTGCGTATGGAGCATGTCCGTGTCACCGCGCCGGATTTGCAGCGCCGCGCGCAACTCGACAAAGCCCGTAAGCGGATGCTGCTGTGCGCCGGGCTGTTTGGCGTGTTGTATGTAGTTCTGGCCGCCAAACTCACCCTCGCCACCATTATCCACCCCATTTTGCCGACGCAGGCGGTGCTGGACGCCATGCAACCCACGCTGGATGTTACGCCGCCAGCTCCTGGCCGGGCCAGCATCACTGACCGCAATGGCACCATTTTGGCGGTTTCGCTGCCCGGCGCTGAACTTTACGCCGACCCCAAACAGGTGCCGGACCCGCAGGCTGCCACCGCCAAGCTGGCCAGTGTATTGCCGGGGCTGAATGTTGCCGAGACCCAGAAAAAACTCTCCTCAGCCAAGGATTTCGTATATCTCGACCGCCGCCTGACCCCTTCGGAGGAACTGGCTGTCAACGCGCTGGGCATTCCGGGCGTCAATTTTGAAAATGGTGAAAAGCGCCACTACCCGGAAGGCGATCTCGCCGCGCATATTTTGGGTGGTATCGACCTCGGCGGCAAAGGTGTGGCCGGGGTTGAAGCCTATTTCCAAACCCGCCTGACCACCAACCCCGCCCCCCTGGCACTTTCCATCGACATCGGCATCGAGGGCATCGTGCATGATGAACTCGCCGCTGCGCTCAAGGAATTCCAGTCCCCTGGCGGCTGCGCCATTGTGATGAATGCCCACACCGGCGAAGTTGTGGCGATGGTCAGCCTGCCGGATTACGACGCCGGCACCCTGGGCACCGCCAGCGCTGACAGCCGCTTCAACCGCTGCGTCACCGGCAATTATGAACCCGGCAGCGTGTTCAAGCTGCAAACCATCTCGATGGCGCTGGATTCCGGGATGATCCATTACTGGGATTATTTCGACACGACCCATCCGCTGCATGTCGGCAAATTCACCATCACCGACTTCGAGCCTGCCCATGAATGGATGGCGGTGCCGCATATTCTCGATGTGTCCTCCAACATCGGCGCGTCGCGCATCGCCACCATCCTGGGGCCGCGCATCGAGCAGGAATGGTACCAAAAGCAGGGATTCTTCAGCAAGCTGCCGATCCAACTGCCGGAAGCCCAGCCGCCGCTATATCCATCGTTCAAAAACTGGGGCCTTTCCACCACCATGACCGTCTCGTTCGGCAACGGCATCGCGGTCTCGCCCTTGCACCTCATTACCGGCGTGCTGCCCATTGTGAACGGCGGCATCCGCTACGAGCCCACTTTGCTGGCGGTGAACCCCAATGGGCCGCCGCCAACCGGCGTGCGGGTGATGAGCCCGCAAACCTCCGATATCATGCGCAAGCTGATGACCGGCGTGGTGATGTCGGGTACCGGCAAAAATGCCGCGGTGCCGGGTTACGTGGTTGGCGGCAAAACCGGTACCGCCCAGGTGGTCGGGCCAAACGGCAAATATCTGCTGCATACCAATAACGCCTCCTTCATGGCGGCCTTCCCCATGAACGACCCGCAATACGTGATTTATGTGCTGGTCCTGCAACCGCACCCTGATTCCACCACCGGCGGCTTCACCACCGGCGGCGTGATTGCGGCCCCCACGGTGGGCCGGATTATCGCCCGCATCGGCCCGATGCTGGGGATTTTGCCCGCTACCGGTGACACTTTGGCCGCACTGGACGCTTCTTTGACCGTGCCGATGAACCCGACCCCGCCGCCCGGGCAAGTGGCACTTGGGCCAGGCCATCCGCTGCCTGCGGGTGCCAACGCATTTGCCTATCAACTCCTCGGTGAAACACCGCCGGGAGCCAGCCCAGCAAAAACCGGGCATCCAAGCGCCTTGATTTCCGACACGCATAATGTTTCGCAACGCCCGGCGCATGCGGCGCCGGGGGACTCGAGTGTGAAGCGTACGGTGCGGGCTACAAAAATACAGAGTGTTGAAGTTGCGAACAATTGAGCTGATGGGCATGAACATTCGAGGGATCACCGCTGATAGCCGCTCCGTCCAGCCGGGCTTCGTGTTCGCGGCTTTGCCGGGTGTGAAGCTGGATGGACGGGAATTTATCGCTGACGCTGTGGCGCGCGGCGCTGCCGCCGTTCTGGCACCGCTCGGCACCGCGTGGCCCGCTGGCGTGCCTGAACGCCCGCTCCTTACCGACGCCACTCCGCGTGCCCGCCTCGCGATCATCGCCGCCGAACTGGCCGGCCCGATGCCGGAAACGATCGTGGCTGTCACCGGCACCAACGGCAAAACCAGCACCGTCGATTTTCTCCGCCAGATCCTCACATTATCTGGTCACCACGCCGCCTCGCTCGGCACGCTGGGCGTGATCGCGGAAGGTTTGCCGCACGCCGACACGCTCACCACCCCCGATGCCGTAACTTTGGCCAACACTCTGGCGGACCTTGCCGCCCACGGTATCACCCACGCCGCACTCGAAGCCTCGTCACACGGGCTGGAGCAGAGCCGTTTGGATGGCTTGAAGCTCACTGCCGCCGGTTTCACCAATTTAACGCGCGACCACCTGGATTATCACGGCAGCATCGCCGCCTACCGCGCCGCCAAATTGCGGTTGTTTGGGCGCTTATTACGGCCCGGCGCACCAGCCGTGGCGATGGCCGACATGGACAAGGAAACCCTCGCAGCCATCCGCGATGTCTCGGTCCGGCGCGGCCTGGATTTGCGCCTTGTCAGCGTGGCCAACGCCAAGGCATTGCCGGGTGGCCAGTTGGTTACCGCCAATCTGCCGGGTGGCCGCCCCACCGAAATTCTCAACCTTCCGGGCCGCTTCCAGGCCGACAATGCGGTGCTGGCCGCTGCCCTGGCCGCTGCCATCGGCATCCCGAATGCCTGGTCGTATGCGCCGAAACTGCAACCGGTGCGTGGCCGGTTGGAACGCGCCGCCATGTTGCCTAACGGTGCGGCGGCTTACGTCGATTACGCCCACACGCCCGACGCCATCGAGCGGGTTTTACAAGCACTGCGCCCGCACGCCACCGGCAAACTCATCATCGTATTTGGCGCCGGCGGTGACCGCGATGCCGGCAAGCGACCCTTGATGGGTGCCGCTGCCGCCAAACTCGCTGACGCCGCCATCGTCACCGACGATAACCCCCGCACCGAAAACCCCGCCGCCATCCGCGCCGCCATTCTGGCCGCTTGCCCAGGCGCCATTGAAATCGCCGACCGTGGGGCAGCCATCGCTGCCGGGCTGGAAATGCTGGGTGAGGGCGATGTGCTGGTGGTGGCGGGTAAGGGCCATGAGCAAGGCCAGATCATCGGCACTGAAATCCACCCGTTCGACGACGCTGATGTTATTCGTGCCTTGGTGAACCGCCCATGACACTGTGGCACGCCAACGAACTGGCCGAAGCGGTTGGCAGCCGCGAGCCTGGTTTTGCTGTCACCGGCATTTCCATCGACACCCGAAGCCTGCAACCCGGCGATCTGTTCGTGGCCTTGCAAGCCGAGCGCGATGGCCATGACTTTGTGGCCGACGCATTTGCCAAAGGTGCTGCGGGTGTTTTGGTGTCCCGCGATGTCACCGGTGGCCCGCAATTGCGGGTGCCTGATACCCTGGCCGCCTTGCAAAAACTCGGTGTAGCTGCCCGCGCCCGTTGTAAGGGGAAGCTGATTGCTGTCACAGGCAGCGTTGGCAAAACCACCACGAAGGAAATGCTGCGGCGTGCTCTGGCAGGCTTCGGCCCGGTGCACGCCGCCGAGGCTTCGTTCAACAACCATATCGGCGTGCCGCTCACCTTGGCCCGCATGCCGCGAGATACCGCGTACGCCGTGCTGGAACTGGGCATGAATCATCCCGGCGAAATTCTGCCGCTCGCCAAACTCGCCAGCCCGGATGCCGCCATCATCACCACCATCGAGCGCGCCCATATTGGCCTGATGGGCAGTATCAACGCGATCATGCTTGAAAAAGCCTCGATCTTTCAGGGATTGCGCCCCAGTGGCACCGCCATCATTCCTTACGAGTCCCGCTTTTACGAAGCGCTCTCGGCGCTGGTCCCTTCGGGCATCAACCAGCTTAGCTTCGGTAACGGCCCCGCCGCCGATGCCCATCTGATCAGTGCCGGCAGCGACGCTGTTTCGTGCCACGTCATCGGTTCAGTCGCAGGCAAAAAGCTCGACTTCATCCTGGCCGCACCCGGCGCACACATGGCCATGAACGCCATGGCGGCGTTGGCCGCCTGCCATGCTATTGGCCTCAATGTTCAAAAGGCTGCTGAAAACCTCGAAGGTTTCGCACCCGTCTCGGGCCGTGGGTTACGCCGCGTGATCCATGTCGATGGCGGCAAAGCCTATTTGCTGGATGAAAGCTACAACGCGTCAGGTGCCTCCATTCGTGCCGCCCTGGCGGTGTTGGCCCTGCAACCAGGCCGGCACGTCGCCGTGCTGGGCGATATTCTGGAACTCGGTGATGAAGCCGTTTCCGAACATCTGGCCTTGCAGCACGATTTATTGCAAACCGCCGACACGGTCTTCACCTGTGGCAGCATGATGGGCCAGTTGTTCCAGGCTCTGCCAGCGGACCGCCAAGGCGCGCACGCCCCAACGGCTGCGGCACTGGCGCCGATTGTGAAATCAGCTTTACGGCATAACGACGCGGTATTGGTCAAAGGCAGCTATGGCAGCCGGATGCGCGATGTTGTCTCGCTTCTTGAGGGACCATACTAATGCTTTACGGGCTCCTTCTGCCGCTCGCTGGGTCGGTGCATTTTTTCAACCTGTTCCGTTATATCACCTTCCGTGCGGGTGGCGCCTGCATGACCGCGCTGATCGTCAGCTTTTGGTTTGGCCCTCGGCTCATTCGTATGCTCAAATCGATGCAGCGCCACGGCCAACCTATCCGGCTTGATGGCCCCGAGCGTCACTTGATCGAGAAAAAGGGCACGCCCACCATGGGTGGCGTATTGATCTTGATGGCGTTGACAATCTCCACGTTGATCTGGGCAGACTTGGATAACGGTTATCTGTGGGCAACATTATTTGTCACGCTGGGGTATGGCGCGCTGGGCTTTGCTGATGACTACCTGAAGCTGACCAAGCGCAACACCAAGGGCGTCCCTGGACGCGTCAAACTGGTGGTGCAGGCCAGCATCGGCTTGCTTGCCGCCATCTGGATCACGGCACTGATGCCGGCCCCACTTGGCACCGAACTGGCCGTACCGCTTTTCAAAAATCTGATGATCCCATTTGGATTTTTATTCCCGCTGGTCGGCATGGTCGTACTCATGGGGGCGTCGAACGCGGTCAACCTCACCGATGGGTTAGACGGCCTGGCCATCGTCCCCACCATCATCGCAGCCGGCGTATTCGCCCTCATCGCCTATCTGGTTGGTAACCGGATTTTTGCGGGCTATCTGCAGATCAACTTTATCTCCGGTGCTGGTGAACTCACGGTATTTCTCTCCGCCTTGATGGGTGCGGGCCTTGGCTTTCTCTGGTTCAATGCCCCGCCCGCCGCCGTTTTCATGGGCGACACCGGCAGTCTCTCCTTAGGTGGCGCCCTGGGCGCCGTTGCTGTGGCCACCAAAAACGAAATCGTGCTGGCGATCGTCGGCGGCTTATTTGTGGTCGAAACCGTCTCGGTTATCGTGCAGGTGTTTTGGTACAAGCGCACCGGCCGCCGGGTATTTCTCATGGCGCCCTTGCACCACCATTTCGAGAAAAAAGGCTGGGCAGAACCCACCATCGTCATCCGTTTCTGGATCATCGCAATGATTCTCGCATTGGCAGGGTTGGCTACCCTGAAAATCCGATGAATTACGCTCAGGTTTTTCATAACCAGCGGTTCGCTGTTGTGGGGCTCGGCAAAGCCGGGCTACCAGCCGCACGCGCGTTAAAAGCCTTGGGCGCTGAAGTTTACGTGTGGGACGATTTTGCCCCTTCACGCGATGCCGCTGAAGGCTTTACCGTGATGCGCCCGCACGATATCGGCAAGCCGCTTGATGCGCTGGTGTTATCGCCGGGCATTCCGCACAAATTGCCCACCCCGCATCCCGAAGCAGCGTGGGCTTTGGCCAATCATATCGCCATCCTCACTGACGCTGAACTGCTGTATCGCGCCGTTCGCGGCTCCGGCAGCAAGGCAAAGTTCGTCGGCATCACCGGTACCAACGGCAAATCCACCACCACAGCACTGCTCGCGCATATTCTGGATATCGCAAAAATTCCCAACGCCGCCGGCGCAAATCTCGGCCCGGCCGCGTTGTCGTTGCCGCTGCTGCCGGATGACGGCGTGTATGTCCTGGAAATGTCGAGCTACATGCTGGAGCGCCTCGTTGAAACCCGCTTCGATGTCGCGATTATGCTGAACCTCTCCCCCGATCATCTCGACCGTCATGGCGACATGGCTGGCTACGCCTTGGCCAAACGCGAAATTTTTAGCCGCCAGAGCGCTGATTGCACGGCGATTGTCGGTATGGACGATCCTGAATCCCGCGCCATGGCATCGTGGCTTCATACGCAGCCAGCGAAAATTGTTAAAATATCTGCAAAAACGCACATTGTCGGCGAAGCCCGCGCTCTACCAGGTGCTCACAACGCTCAGAATGCCGCTGCCGCCACGGCCGCAGCGCGGGCTTTGGGTGTTTCAGAGACGGCCATCGCTGAGGGTATCCGCAGCTATCCCGGCTTGCCGCATCGGCAAGCGCAAATCGCCGATATTCACGGTATCCGCTTCATCAACGATAGCAAAGCCACCAACGCCGATGCTGCCTCTCGCGCCATGGATTGCTACGATCATTTCATCTGGATCGCGGGTGGCATTGCCAAGGCCGGCGGCATTGAGTCGCTGGCTCCGCTATTTCCCCGCATCCGCAAAGCATTTCTGATCGGCCAGGACGCCGCATCATTCGCGCAAGCCCTGAACAAGCATAACATCCCTAACGACATCGTCGGAACACTCGACGATGCCGTACCGCTCGCGCACCAGGCCGCCCGCGCGACAGGAACCGAAATCGTATTGCTCTCGCCCGCCGCCGCCAGTTTCGACCAATTCAGCAGCTTCGAGCAGCGCGGTGATTATTTCACATCTCTCGCAAAGGCGATAGTGTAATGGCGAGCGTTTCCCGCACCGATACATCCGTCCTTGGCCGCTGGTGGTGGAGCGTTGATCGCGTCACGTTGCTGGCGCTGAGTATGCTCATTGGCATTGGATACGTGCTGGCCCTAGCAGCAACCCCAGGGCTGACGATGCGCATCACCGACCCACATACCATGGCGATGATCAAGCAGATCATTTTCCTGGGCATGGGTGGAGCCACCATGCTGGCGATGTCGATGCTGTCGTTGCGGCAGGTCAAGCTCGCGGCTCTTGGTATGGGAATCATATTTTTCCTCCTCACTGGCTTCACACTTTTGCACGGTGTCGAGGTGGACGGTGCGCACCGCTGGATCGCGCTACCGGGTTTCACCATTCAACCGAGTGAATTTTTGCGCCCGGCCTTCATCATCATCTCCGGCTGGTTGATCGCCGAGTCCCGCCGCACGCCTGGTTTCCCCGGCAAGCGTGCCGCTCTGGGTTTCTTTTTACTCACAGCCCTGCTGCTAAAAATGCAACCCGACATCGGCATGACCTTTCTGTTCACCATGGTCATCTTCACCCAGTTCTATCTTGACGGCCTGGACATGAAATGGGTGTTCGTTGCCGCCTTGGTCGTATTGGCAGCCCTCGTCGCCGCCTTCATCTTCATCCCGCATGTGCACACCCGCGTGATGCTGTATTGGCATCCTACAAAAACCAGCGCGTATCAGGCCATCACCGCGCTTTCAGCCTTCGGTAATGGTGGATTACTCGGCCTCGGTCCAGGCGAGGGCCAGGTCAAACACTTCCTCCCCGATGCCCGCGCCGACTTCGTGTTCGCTGTGGCCGGTGAAGAATTTGGCCTGTTGTTCTGCGCCTTTATCATTCTGGTCTTTGGCGTGGTGGTTGTCCGCGCGATGGTGCGTTTGTTGGCTGAGCCAAATTTATTCGTGGTACTTGCTGGCGGAGGCTTGATTGTAGGCTTTGGCCTGCAGGCTTTTGTGAATATGGCCTCATCATTATCCCTGATCCCCACCAAGGGCATGACCTTACCTTTCATCTCCTACGGCGGCAGTTCCGTTCTCGCGATCTCAATTCAAATGGGTTTCTTGCTGGCGCTCACACGCAAACGCCATCTGGCGGATTACTCATGAGAGGTGCTCAGGTGAAACCCATCATCATCGCAGCGGGCGGTACTGGCGGGCATTTTTTCCCAGCCGAAGCCCTGGCTGCTGAACTGATGAAGCGCGGCGAACGGGTTGTGCTGATAACTGATTCCCGTTCGGGCGGCCTTAATTCTACGGTATTTGAAAAAGCCGAACGTCATGTTGTCGCAGGTGCCGGCCTATCGGGGCGCAGTCTCGGCAGCGCCATGCGCGGCGTGGTGGCTTTGCTGCGCGGCATTCGTCAGGCGCACGCCCTTATGGCTGGCCTCAACCCAGGCGTTGTTGTGGCATTCGGTGGTTATCCAGCCATTCCGCCGGTCATCGCCGCGCGTTTTATGCGCCAGCGCCCGATGATTTTCCTGCACGAGCAAAATGCCGTGCTGGGCAGGGCCAATCGTTTGCTCGCCTATTTCAGCGATCAACTGGCGCTGACATTTACAAAAACCGAGAAAATCCCTGCAGGTAAAAAAACCATTATCCTAGGCAATCCGGTTCGCCCCGCCATCGCAGCACTTTATCTGCAAGGCTATCAAGCGCCTTC
>NCFD01000346.1 GCA_002281005.1 Acidocella sp. 35-58-6
TGATGTTCACCGTCACGGTGGCACCATAATGGCCCTTTTTGGCATACAGCCCGAGTAACGTGCGGCGGTCCGCCTCGGCGGCAGCCGGGGTGAATACCGAACGGGGTTTCAGGCCGATGGCCTCGGCGGCATCTTTATCAGCAACGGCTTTGTTGCCTTGGAAAAAAATCTGGTCAACCAACGGGTTTTCAACCACTGCCACGTTCAGATTATTGCCCTGGCGGGTGATCGACACATTCTGGAACAACCCAGTCGCGTAGAGCGTTTTGAGACTGTTATTAATTTTATCCGCGTCAAACGGATCACCCGGCTGAATGACCATGTAGCTTTGAATGGTTTCAGGCTCGATACGGGCATTGCCCGTGACTGTGATGCCCGCAACCGTTCCGCCTTGTGACTGGCCGGCGGTAGGGGTGGCGGCAAATAATTTTCCAGGTCCGAAAACACCAGGCGTTAATACGGCTGGCAACAAGCAGACGGAGGCCAAAAGGACCGAGCGCGGCTTAAGCAAAGATAACCTCCCACAGAAATTCAAGGCACAACCCAAAAAGCGGCGCAACAGGGCGCTTTAGACATCACGCAACACCATCCGGCGTTTCGCACGCCACCGGCCTTGGGGCAAGCCGCCGTTGGGCGCCCCCTTTGTCGATGCAACCTAACCAAGCAAATGTGCAACCCAATGCACGGCACCGAGCTGGGTTAGATCGTTAACAGTTGTAAACGCGAACAGGCTGATCAGCAAAGCGAACCCAATGCGCATGCCATATTCCTGGGCCCGCTTGGAGATTGGCTTCCCGTAGACAGCCTCCGCGGCGTAAAACAGTAAATGCCCACCATCGAGGATGGGGATAGGCACCAAATTGATCAAACCGAGGTTGACCGAGAGCATGGCGATGAACGAGATCAGACTCGAGGCGCCCAACGCCGCCACCTTGCCCGACATCTGAGCAATCCGCAGCGGCCCCCCAAGGTCCTGGGCGCCCTTGCCATGTAAAACCAGATTAACCAGCCCACTGAGGGTATCCACGGTTAATTGCCAGGTTTGCTGGCTGGCCGCAGCCACTGCCGCGATCGGCCCGAGGTGATTGACCGTCACGACATCGCCCTCAACCCCCAGCAGACCAATTTCGGTTCCGCCGGTATCCTTATGGCCGGTTTTAATCTCTTTTGATTGCACAGCGTTATCGCGCTCAAAGCTGATGACGAGGCCGGTATCCGGATGGGCCATGACAATACGTTGAACATCATCAAAATACGGCGTGCTAATGCCGCCAACACTCAGAATTTTGTCGCCCACCATCAGGCCACCTTGCGCCGCCGGAGACCCCGCTACGATTTTGCTCAATACGGGTTGCACCTGTTCCTGCCCGGCAATGGCAAACAAGCCAGTGAACAGAACAAAGGCCAGAACCATATTCGCGATGGGCCCAGCCGCCACGATGATGGCCTTTGAGAGCAGGGAGGTGGCCGCAAAGGAGCCTGGCAGTTTGGGCGCATCGGTCTCATCTTCGCCCCAGCCTTGCATTTTAACGTAGCCGCCCAGCGGTAACGCTGAAATTTTCCACACGGTGCCAGATTTAGCTTTCCAGGACACCAGCGCTGGGCCAAAGCCGATCGAGAATGCTTCCACCACCACACCGCGGGCGCGGGCGGCCAGATAATGGCCAAGCTCGTGGAAAAAAACCAGAACGCCTAAAACCACCAGAAAAGCCAGCACGGAGCGAATTGTCTCGGTCATTAAAATGCTTTCAAGCGGCCTTGGCCGTGG
>NCFD01000347.1 GCA_002281005.1 Acidocella sp. 35-58-6
TTGCCAATTATCCTGCCTATCACCAACGGCGGCGAGTTCGCCCGCCGCCTAGGCTTTGCAGTGCCGTTGGCCGGGACCAAAACAACCGGAGTTGTGAGGTGCGATCAACCGCGTGTCCTTGATCTAACCGCCTGTAACGGTAGAAAAATCGAGAGTCTGCCCATAGAAATTTTGGATGACGTCATGGCCAAGGTCGTAACGATTTTTGAGTGAAGGCGTGGATGGCCCGATCAAGTCGGGCCATGACGCGGTGGCGGGTTAGAGCTCAATCACCATCCCATCAAAACCCGGCTCAACCCCCTCTGGCAATTCCTTGAGCAGGCTCTGGTAATCCATTGTCGGCCCCATATGCGTCAAAATCGTCCGCTTAGGCCGCAGCACTTCAACCCAGCCCAAAACCTGCTCCAAATTCGCGTGTGTGGGGTGTGGCAGGCCGTTGGTGAAGCAGTCGATCACCAGCACCTCCAGCCCTTCCAGCGCCGCTAAAGCCGTCTCATCCAGCCGTACCACGTCGGTACAATAGGCAAAGCCGCCCACTCGCAGCCCCAGCGTGGTGATGTAGCCATGGTCCTGGCCGATCACCTGCACGGCCAACCCCAAAATCTCCACCACCTGCCCCGCCTCGATGCCCTGGGTGCTCAGCACCGGCCGGTAAAAGCCGCTACCGTTCCAGGGTCTGAAGGCGTAGTCGAAGCGCTTTTCAAGCTCGTCAAACACCACCTGGGTGGCATAGGTTGGCATCGGTGCGCCTAACAGCCGGTTGAGGATCCGTATCTCGTCCAGCCCGGCCACATGGTCGGCATGGGCGTGGGTATAAAGCACCGCATCGATGCGCGGGATTTTGCAGTCGGTCAGTTGCAGCCGTAAATCCGGCCCGGTATCCACCAGCAGACGCTTGCCCTCGGGGCTTTCAATCACGATGCTGGGCCGGGTGCGGCGGTTGCGCGGCTCGGCGGGGTCCAAAACGCCCCAATCGCCTGCCCCATCCTCACCGCCGATCTGCGGCGAGCCGGCAGAGCCACCGACCCCTAGCAGCGTGACCTTAAACGCGTTCAAGCCGCGCCTTGGTGTAGAGCTTGCGGAAGTTAGTGGTGGTCAGTGCCGCCATCGCCTCCGGCGCCATGCCCTTTACCTCGGCCAGCACCTTGGCGGTGTATTGTGTGTGGCCAGGCTCATTGCGCTTACCGCGAAATGGCACCGGCGCCAGATACGGTGAATCGGTTTCCACCAGCAGCCGCTCCAGCGGCACCATCGCCGCAATATCCCGAATTTCCTGCGACTTCGGAAACGTCAAAATCCCCGAGAACGAGATATACCCGTCCATCTCAATCGCCGCTTCCGCCAGCGCCCGGGTCGAGGAAAAGCAATGCAGCAAAAAGCTAAAATCCCCGCCCCCTGCCCGTTCCTCGGCCAATATCCGGGCTATATCGTCATCAGCATCGCGCGCATGAATCGCCAGCGGCAACCCGGTGATCTGGGCAGCACGGATATGGGCGCGGAAATTCTCGGCCTGGGTGTCTTTCGGTGCCTTGTCGTAGAAATAATCCAGGCCCGACTCCCCAATGCCAATGACCTTGGGGTGCTTGGTCATCTCAGCGATCGTCTCGGGGGTCGGCACTGGCATCTCATCCGCCGCATGGTTGGGGTGCACCCCAATGCAGCACCACACATTTGGGTCAGCCTCCGCCATCGCAATCGCCTGGCGGGATTGGCTGAGCGTCACCCCAATGGTGACCATTTCCGTCACACCGGCAGCCTTGGCACGG
>NCFD01000348.1 GCA_002281005.1 Acidocella sp. 35-58-6
GGCTGGAACTCGCCAACGCCTTTGTGGAACTCACCGACGCCACCGAACAACGCGCCCGCTTTATGTCAGACCGCGCCCGCCGCCGTGAACTCTATGGCCCAAGCTGGCCGCTCGATGAAGATTTTTTGACAGCCGTCGCGCAATTGCCACCCTGCGCGGGCATCGCCCTGGGATTCGACCGTCTGGTGATGCTGGCCACCGGCGCAGCCAGAATAACCGACGTTTTATGGCTGCCTGCACACTGACAATTTTGCCATAAATCCCTATATATGAGCCTCACCAATAGTGAGATTGGCCATGCGTAAAATTCTCTGCCTCGCAGCTCTGCTCAGTGTATCCGCCTGCGCCACGGGTCCGGGCTTACAAAGCCGGATGGCCGCTTATACAGGTGCCTCTGCCGAAACGCTGGTGAAAGACCTCGGCGTTCCTGACAAGCAAATCACGCTCGATGGTGTGCAATATTTTGCCTACGACCAACACCATACCCTCGTCAGCCCTGGCTTCTATGCGTTTGGTGGCTATTCGCCTTTCTATGACGGCCCGTTCTACAACGCTGGCTTTCCCCCCACAGTCACCGAGGCTGGTTGCGAGACCACCTTCGCGTTACGTGACAATAAAGTGGTCAGCTTCACGTTGCGCGGTAATGATTGCAGTTAGCTTACAATCACGCCTGCCAATAACGCCTGCGTGAGCCGGTTTCGTCTCACCGCTTCGTGACAAAATACGACCTTACAATTTTTATAGCTATATCCTTGTACTTTCCACACGCAGCAGATTTTATCTCACAGCTGCGTGATGAGGAAAGGCAAGACCCATGAAAATCAAACACGCTCTGCTCACCGCCACCCTGCTCATCGGCGCCTCCGGTTTAGCCGCGGCACAATCAATGAGCCCCATGTCTAGCGGCTCAATGTCGAATGGCGCGATGTCCAGTAACATGGCCTCCGACCCGATGGTTGGCGGTGCTGCCATGTACCCGACTAAAAATATCATTCAAAACGCCGTGAACTCCAAGGATCACACCACGCTGGTCGCCGCCGTAAAAGCTGCTGGGCTCGTAGATACTCTGGAAGGCCCAGGCCCGTTCACGGTATTTGCGCCCACTAACGAGGCCTTTGCCGCACTACCGGCCGGCACTGTCGATACTTTGCTAAAGCCGGAAAACAAGGCGACACTCACCAAAATCCTGACCTATCATGTGGTCGCCGGACATTATGACATCAACGACCTGAAAGCCTTGATCGCCAAAGGCAACGGTAAGGCCGTGCTGCCAACTGTTGCAGGCCCAGACCTCACCTTTACTGATACGCCAAACGGTATGATCGATGTCACCGACGCGAAAGGCGATGTCGCGGCAATCACCATTCCGGATGTCAATCAATCGAACGGCGTAATCCAGGTGATCAACAAAGTTCTGTTGCCCGGCTAAAAATCAGGCGGTCTCCATCGCCTTGATCATGGCACGCACCCCGGCGGCTGGTCCGCCGGGGTGATTCCATACCGCACCTACAACAGCCAGGAAATCCGCGCCGGCTTGCACCAACGGCGTACAATTTTCGGCGGTGATTCCACCGATCGCCACGCACGGCACTTCCATAACCTGCGCCCACCAGCGCAAGGTTTCGATATCAGCCATCTCGGGCGGTACTTTCGTGGTGGTGGGGTAGAACGCCCCAAAGGCGACGTAATCGGCGCCATCTTCACCGGCCTGCATCGCCAGATGCCGTGACCCATGACATGTCACACCCAGCGTCAAATCTTTCAAA
>NCFD01000349.1 GCA_002281005.1 Acidocella sp. 35-58-6
TTGCGAGTGTAACGCCTTCCTGTGCCGGAAACGCATCGGACAACCGTCGAATTCCCGCTTGTTCCCCTAAGGCAAACAGCACCACCACCACCAGCACTGCCACCACCACAACCGGTGCGGTAAGGATGAATGCGCCAAGTGTGTAGGCCAGAATAGCGATCAGGCTGACCAAAAATGCCGGGTCGCCCCGCTCAAGTTTTTTATGATAATCCAAACCGAGAAATACGGCCAAAACGCCCAGCCCTACACAAAAAGGCACCACCGGGGCGATGCTCCACAATACAATCCCTGCCGTTGCGATTAGTGTAATGGTGCGGGTTGTGCCGTATCCCAGGGTGACGTTTGCCGTGTCCTGGGTGTCACGGCGGCGATAAGCATGCAGTTCCAGACCAATGATAAACGCCAGAGCAATTGTGCCCAGGAACGCTGAGAGCATCGGGGGGATATAGGCGGTCATGCGGCCCGCAAAACAGCTAGGCCCTGGGTCATATCCGCGATCAAGTCGTCGATATTTTCAAGCCCAATCTGGAACCTTGCAATCTCACCCTCGAAAACGCCGGTGCCTGCACTGCGAGATATTGTACCGGTGGTTGGCAGAACCAAACTTTCATAGCCGCCCCAACTTGCGCCGATGCCGAATAACTTAAGTGAATCAATCATTGCCACCACGGCGGCCGCACTGAATTGCGGTTGGAAAACAACTCCAAATAGACCACAACCGCCGGTAAAATCGCGTTTGAAAACCTCATGGCCGGGGCAGGAGGGCAGGGCAGGGTGCAGAACTCTTGCCACTTCACTTTGTTCGACGAACCAGTGAGCCATCGTCAAGGCGGCCTGTTCCTGGGCCCGCAGCCGTACGCTCAAAGTGCGTAAACCTCGCAGCGCCAGCCAGCAATCATCGGGCGAAGCGTATTGCCCAAGCTCGAGTGACCCTTTGCGCAGCCACGCCCAATCGGGGTCGGAATTTACCGTCACGGCGCCTAGAATGATGTCAGAGTGACCACCGACATATTTGGTCAGAGCTTGGATGGATACATCCACACCATGCGCAAACGGCTGGAAGTGATGGATCCCCCAAGTGTTATCCATGAACACTTTAACACCCCTTGCGTGGGCGGCCCGTGCCAGAGCAGGAATATCCTGAACTTCAAATGTATGGCTGCCGGGGCTTTCCGTGAACAATACTTTGGTGTTGTTACGGATCAGCGCTGCGAGGCCTGCCTCGTTCAGCATCGGATTATAATAGCTTGTTTCGATACCAAAACGCCGTAAAACAGTGCCGCAAAAGGTCCGGGTCGGTCCGTACACCGAATCCGGGACAAGCAGATGATCACCCGCACTCAAGTACGCCAGCAGTGGCATGGTTATCGCTGCAAGCCCTGAGCCCACCACCTGACAATGGCTGCCACCTTCAATTTCAGCAATCGCGGCTTCGAGGGCAAAATGGGTATCGGTTCCGCAAATACCGTATAACTCAACCGGCTCCAGGTATCGTTTTCCCAGGGTCAGCTTGGTAGCCATATCAGGGTAAAGCACCGTTGAACCGCGCGTAAGTTTAGGGTTCACATAGCCATATGTTTTAGTGCCGGCGCGGCCTGCATGAATTAAAGCAGTTTCGAATTTTTCAGTCATTTATACCTCGGCCGGCAGATCAGCCCGGCTACCCCATTCAGACCATGAACCGTCGTAAATCGCAGCTTCCGGAAAGCCCGCCAGAACCATACCCAAAGCAAGCACGGCTGCGGTAACGCCGGAGCCGCA
>NCFD01000018.1 GCA_002281005.1 Acidocella sp. 35-58-6
TCGGTCATGTAGTCGTCAAAGTTTTTCTCGGCGTGTGAGGCGTCCGGGTTGACCCAGCTTACCATGAAAACCGTATGGCCCTGGTTGACCAGATAACGCACCAGGGAGTTTTTCGGGCGCAGGTCCAGGATGTAGAATTTATTGATCCAGGGCGGGAAAATCACTAGCGGGCGGGTGAACACAGTTTCAGTGGCGGGGCTGTATTGGATGAGCTGGATGAGATCATTTTGATACACCACCTTACCCTCGGAGACAGCAATGTTGCCGCCCACCTCAAAGGCTTCAGTGTCGGTCATTTTGATACGCAGATTGCCGTTGCCACGCTCTAAGTCACCCAGCAGGTTGTTGAGGCCGCGGATAAGATTTTCGCCGCCGGTCTCACGGGTTTTGCGCAGAACCTCGGGGTTGGTGAGGACGAAGTTGGAGGGGCTGAGGGCGCTGATGAACTGGCGGGCGTAAAAATCCACTTTTTGGGCGGTTTTTGGTTTCAGCCCCTCAGCCTTGGTGACAACGTCGTTGATATAGCGGGCTGAGAGCAGATAGGACTGCTTGATGAAGTCGAAAACCTCATTTTGCTTCCAGGCCTCGTCGGCAAAGCGTTTGTCGCGCGGGTCGCTCTCGATCACCGGCGCGGTGTCTTCGCCCATGATGCGCTTGGTGGTGTGTTGCCAAAGGGTGAGATAGTCCTGCCACAGATGCAGTTGCGCCTCGAACAGGGCGCCAGGGTTGGCCATCAGCCGGGCGGTCATTTCGGTGAAGGCGCCACCGATATTCAAGGGGTCGAGGGCCATGCCCTCCTTGGTCTGGCGCTTGATCCAGTCGTTCACCAGGCGCTGTGAGCGGCTGGCGACATCGGCCATTGAGCGGGTCAGATGGGCGGCATCTGGCAGCATGATATCGCCGGGTTCACCGGGCG
Organism: Acidocella sp. 35-58-6; assembly: GCA_002281005.1. Classification (GTDB taxonomy): domain Bacteria; phylum Pseudomonadota; class Alphaproteobacteria; order Acetobacterales; family Acetobacteraceae; genus Acidocella. Next base: position 917 of record NCFD01000018.1, read on the forward strand.
ATGGCGACTTGGACATTAGCAATCCTTTCCGTGGCCGCTGATCTGAGGCAGATAGGGGACAAACTGCATGATCGAGGCTTTTTTGTTAAGCAAGATAAGGTTGGTAGGCGGCGTTTTGTTGGTTGTGGCTTTGACCTTGGGTGGTTGTGGCTCTCCGGTAGGTTTGTACCATGATGTTCAGGGTGGCGCGATTGACCAGCCGCGGCAAGCCCCGCCTGGGGCTGATTTGCCCTACCCGAATTTGGCCTCGGTGCCGGCTGCGCCCGCGCCGCTGACCAAGCTGCAGCAGGACGCGCTGGCGGCGCGCTTGAATGAAAACAGCCCGATGATTGCGGCGACCGAGCCGAACCCGGTGGCTTTGGCCGGCTTGACCCTCCCGGTCGCGCCGCCGCCCACGCCCGACCTGCCTGGCTTGAGCTTGCCGTCTTCAGCGTCGCAGCCTGCGGCGGCGCGGCGGATCCCCTCCCCACCGCCGGTGGCACCGCCGAAGCCGCATGATGGCGTGCCCCTGGCGGTTGGATTTCAGCCTGGCTCAGCGATCCTCAGCAATGCAATGCTGGTGCAAATCAAGCGTTTTTGCGCCGGCCGGGGTTCAGCGAACATACTGGCCGGGGGCTTCGGCGAGCAATCCGCCGAGGTGCCGGATGAAGGGTCGTTGGATCTGGCCCTGAGCCGTGCCCGGGCGATCGCCGATGCGCTGACCGCTGATGGCGTACCGCCGGGGGTGATTGTTTTGAATGCCGCTGCCGCCGGGTCTGGCGGCTTTGTGCAACTGGTTTATTAGTCTTCCCCTCACCACGCCTTAACCGAGAGTACCATGACCGAAGAATTCCATCGTATCCGCCGTCTGCCGCCCTATGTGTTTGCCGAGGTCAATCAGGCCAAAGCCAAGGCGCGCGCGGCCGCCGAGGATATTATCGACCTCGGCATGGGCAACCCCGACAGCCCGACGCCGCCGCATATTGTGGCCAAGCTGATTGAGACCGTGGCGGACCCGCGTAGCCATCGCTATTCCACCAGCAAGGGGATTCCGGGCCTGCGCCGGGCTTTGGCCGCGTATTATGACCGCCGTTTTGGGGTGAAACTGGACCCCGAAACCGAGGTGATTGCCACACTTGGCTCGAAAGAAGGGCTGGCGAACCTGTCCGCTGCCATTACCAGCCCGGGCGATACCATTTTGGTGCCCAACCCATCTTATCCGATCCATCAGTTCGGGTTCATCATTGCAGGGGCATCGGTGCGTTCCATTCCGGCGGAACCGGGTGATGAGATGCTGGCCGCGATCGACCGGGCGGTGCGCCATTCGGTGCCCAAGCCAACCGCGCTGATCGTGAATTTCCCCTCAAACCCGACCGCGCACATGGCGGAGCTGGAGTTTTACAGGGACCTGGTGGCGCTGGCCAAGCGGCATGATTTGTTTATCATTTCCGACCTTGCCTATGCGGAAATTTATTTCGATGGCAAACCGCCGCCGTCGGTGTTGCAGGTGCCGGGGGCCAAGGACATCACGGTGGAATTCACCTCGATGTCGAAAACCTATTCGATGCCCGGCTGGCGGATGGGATTTGCGGCGGGTAACCCGCGGTTGATTTCAGCGTTGGCGCGGATGAAGTCGTATCTCGATTACGGTGCGTTCACCCCGATTCAGGTGGCGGCGACGGCGGCGTTGAATGGTCCGCAGGATTGCGTGGCCGAGGTGCGCGAAATTTACAAGGAGCGCCGCGATATTGTGGTGAAGGGGCTGATGAGTGCGGGCTGGGATTTGCCGATCCCGCAGGGTTCGATGTTCGCCTGGGCGCCGATTCCGCCGCGCTTTGCGCATCTGGGCAGTGTGGGGTTCAGCAAACTGCTGCTTGAAAAAGCCAAGGTGGCGGTGGCGCCGGGTATCGGGTTTGGCGAGTATGGCGATGGCCATGTGCGGATAGCCTTTGTGGAAAATAATCACCGGTTGCGCCAAGCGATTCGCAATATCCGGGGTTTCCTGCTCGCTGATAATGGCGGGCCGGTTGATGAGACGGTCGACGGCGCTTCAGTATGAAACATAGTTTGCAAATCGGCATCGCCGGGCTCGGCACGGTGGGCGCGGGCGTGGTTAAATTGCTGCATGACAATGCCGCGCTGATCGAGATGCGGGCCGGGCGAAAGATTACCGTCACGGCGGTTTCGGCACGCGATAAAACCCGTGATCGGGGCGTCTCGCTGGAAGGGCTCGGCTGGCATAGCGATGCGGTGGGGCTGGCGAATGACCCGCATGTGGATGTGGTGGTGGAACTGATCGGCGGCTCTGAAGGCACAGCGCGGGAACTGGCCGAGGCCACACTGGCGGCGGGCAAGCCGCTGGTAACCGCGAATAAGGCGCTGCTGGCAGTGCATGGCGCGGCGCTGGGGTTGGCGGCGGAAAAAGCTGGTGTGCCTTTGGGCTTTGAATCCGCTGTGGCGGGTGGGATTCCGGTGATCAAGGCGCTGCGCGAGGGGTTGGCGGGGAACCGGATTTCGCGCGTGGCGGGAATTTTAAATGGCACCTGCAATTACATTCTGACCGTGATGCGCGAAGAAAAACGCGATTTTCATGATGTGCTGGCCGATGCGCAAAAACTCGGTTACGCCGAAGCTGACCCGTCATTTGATATTGATGGCATTGATGCCGCGCATAAGCTTGCCATTTTGGCGGCGCTGGCGTTTGGCCGGCCGGTTGATTTCGACGCCGTGCATATTGAAGGCATTCGCCGCGTGAGTGCGTTGGATATTAGTTTTGCTGATGAACTGGGCTACCGGATTAAGTTGCTGGGCATTGCGCGGGAAACGCCGGCCGGGGTTTCGGTGCGGGTGCACCCGGCAATGGTACCGAAGGAAACTTTGCTGGCGGCGGTTGATGGCGTGTTCAATGCGGTGCTGGCGGAAGGTGATTTTGTCGGCACGGTGTTTTTGCAAGGGCGCGGCGCCGGTGCGGGGCCGACAGCGTCAGCGGTGGTGGCTGATTTGATTGACATAGCGCGTGGCTGCAGTGTTCCGGTTTGGGGTGCGAAAGCCGAAAATTTGTCGGCGGTGGCGGTGGTACCGATGGCGGCGCATGTGGGGCCATACTTCCTGCGCCTGATGGTGGTGGACCAGCCCGGTGTGCTGGCTGATGTGACGGCGATTTTGCGCGACCACGGGATATCGCTTGAATCGATGCTGCAGCATGGCCGCAAGCCGGGTGAGGCCGTGCCGATTGTGCTGGTGACGCATGAGACCAGCGAAGCTTCGATCATGCAGGCAATCGCCGGAATTTCCCAGTTGGAATCGGTTTTGGAAACGCCGGCGCTGATACGTATTGACGCCAATTAACCACAAGGAAACGCAAAATGGGTAACAGGAAGCCGGAAGATATTTGGGATCGTAACCTGGCACTGGAACTTGTGCGCGTGACTGAGGCGGCGGCGTTGGCGGCTTCGCGCTGGATTGGCCGGGGCAAAAAGAATGAGGCTGATGGCGCTGCGGTGGAAGCCATGCGCAAGGCGTTCGATACGGTAGCGATTGATGGCACCGTGGTGATCGGCGAAGGCGAGATGGATGAAGCGCCGATGCTGTATATCGGCGAGAAGGTGGGCATGGGCGGCCCGGCGATGGATATCGCGGTGGACCCACTGGAAGGTACCTCAATTACCGCCAAGGGTGCGCCTAATTCCATTGCCACTGTGGCGCTGGCCGAGCATGGCAATTTTTTACATGCGCCGGATATTTATATGGATAAAATTGCGGTGGGCGGCGGGCTGCCCGAAGGTGTCGTTTCGCTCGATGCTTCGGTGGGGCAGAATTTGCGTAGTTTGGCGCAGGCCAAAAAATGCGACATTTCGGATTTGATGGTGTGCATGCTGGAGCGCGAGCGCCACGAGGAGATCATCGCCAAATGCCGCGAAGCTGGGGCGCGGATTGTGTTGATCGGTGATGGCGATGTGGCGGGCGTGATTGCGGTGTCGCAGCCTGATACTGGCATTGATATTTATCTGGGCTCGGGTGGAGCGCCAGAGGGCGTGCTGTCAGCAGCGGCGCTGCGCTGCATTGGTGGGCAGATGCAGGGCCGGTTATTGTTTGAAGATGAAGGGCAGATTGAGCGGGCGCGTGGCATGGGCATTACCGACCCGCACCGGATTTACAATACGGCTGACATGGCTAAGGGCGATGTGATGTTTGCCGCGACCGGCGTGACCACTGGCCCGATGCTGCGCGGTGTGCACCGTACCGGTAGAAATGCGGTGACGCATTCGATTGTGATGCGCAGTAAATCTGGCACAGTGCGTTATGTTGAGGCGCATCATAATTTCGCTACCAAAACATGGTCGCCGGACTGAGTTTTTTGACGGCTTTAGGCGTTGAGAAAAGCCTGACAGGGCGGCGCTGGGTTTGGCGCCCGGTGGAAGAGCGGATTGGTCAGGCGATCGCGCAGCAATTGGGTGTGCCGGAATTGGTGGGCCGGCTGCTGGCGGGACGTGGGATTGACGTGGCGCAGGCGCCGGATTTTCTCGCCCCCACGTTGCGGGCGCTGCTGCCCAACCCTTCAAGTTTGCAGGATATGGATAAAGCGGCGGCGCGTTTGGCGGATGCCGTGCAGGCGGGGGCCTGTGTTGGCGTGTTTGGCGATTATGACGTGGATGGCGCGTGCAGCGCCGCCTTGATGGTGAGCGTGTTGCGTGGCCTGGGCTGCCAGGTTTTGCACCATGTGCCGGATAGGATTCTGGAGGGTTATGGGCCGAATGCTGCGGCGTTGCGTGGCATGGCCGAACGCGGCGCGCAATTGATTGTGTGTGTGGATTGCGGCACCACCGGGCATGATGCGTTTGCACCGCTGCATAACATCGCTGATGTGGTGGTGTTTGATCATCATAAATCTGAAGGTTTGCCGCCGCAGATTACCGCTTTGGTGAACCCGAACCGGTTGGATTGTGAATCGGGTTTGGGACATATTTGTGCAACGGCGGTCGCGTTTATGGGGTGCATCGCGCTGCTGCGCAATTTGCGAGGGCGCGGGTTTTTTGTGGGCCGGGCCGAGCCGGATTTGCTTGCATTGCTGGATTTGGTGGCGCTGGCGACGATTTGCGATGTGATGCCGCTGACCGGGTTGAACAGAGCGTTTGTGGCACAAGGGTTGCGGGTGATGGCCAAGCGTAACCGTCCCGGCATAGCGGCGCTGTTGGATGTGGCAAAGCTGAGCAATGCCCCGACCGCGATGAATTGCGGTTTTGCCCTGGGCCCGCGCATTAATGCTTCTGGCCGGATTGCTGAGCCGGATATGGGTTTGCGGCTGTTGCTGGCAAACGATGTTGGAGAGGCCATGGATTTAGCCAACACGCTCGATGCCGTGAACCGGCAGCGCCAGACCGTGGAAGCTGGTATTTTGGAGGCCGCTTTGGCGCTGGCGGAGGCGCAGATTGCCGCCGGGCATGCGGTTGTATTGGTGGCGCAGGCCGGCTGGCACCCTGGCGTGGTTGGCATTGTGGCGGGGCGGATTAAGGAAAAATTCAACCGGCCGGCGCTGGTGGCAGGTATTGTCGAGGGTGTTGCTAAAGGCTCGGGGCGGTCGGTGCCGGGCGTTGATTTGGGAGCGGCGGTGATTGCGGCGCGCCAATCAGGGCTTTTGAAAACCGGTGGTGGCCATGCGATGGCGGCGGGGTTTGGGCTGGTGGCAGAAAATTTGAGCGCATTTCACGCGTTTCTCGATGAACGCCTGGTGCAGGCCAGCGCCCTGCCGAGCGCCACTGACCTGACCCTGGAGGCCGTGCTGGCGGTGGCGGGCGCGGATGCCGGGCTGGCTGAGATGGTAAGCAAGCTAGGCCCGTTTGGCAACGGCAATGAGGAGCCGTTATTTGCAGTGCCGCGTGTGCGGGTGGTGAAGTCTGAACGGATAGGCAAGGATGCGAGCACCATAAGGGTGATGGTTGAAGGCGAGGGCGGTGGGCGGTTAAAGGCGTTGTTATTCCGCGCCAAAGAAGATGAACTGGCGAGCGCCCTGTTGCGTGTGGGCGGCGCGCCTTTGCATCTGGCAGGGTATTTACGCGCGGAAAGCTGGAACGGCCGGGTCTCCGCCGGCTTCTTCATCACCGACGCCGCCCCGGCTTGACCCCCGCCGGGGCTGGGGGTAGGCAGAGCCTGCCTCGTCCCGTTCGTCTAGAGGCCCAGGACGCTGCCCTCTCACGGCGGTAACAGGGGTTCGAATCCCCTACGGGACGCCACTTCCGAACAAAAGTAATAACTTCCCCCGGTGTGTTGGGTAGGGTTTCCAGTGCCGCTTTCGCGAGCACGCCTTTTGGCCCGCTGAGGCGGATTTCGGTCTTGCTCACGATCACTTTGTCCACGAACAGCTTGATGTACGCTTTCCGCATGTCGGGGTCGGCATTTGCGAGGCCGGTCCGCATGGCGGTGGAGAGTTTGACGAGCTTCGCTTCGGTGAGGCGGGCCTGTTGGGCTGGTTGTGACGTTGAAGTTGTCTCGATCTGATTTTGCAGATCGCGGCGCTTGGCTTTCAGTGCTTTCAATCGCTCGGCCAAGGTTGGGTCGTCGACGTCCATCAGCCCTTTCTCAACCATACTGACCAATCGATTGAGGGCACCCTCAGTCTCAGTGAGGTCAGCCTTCAACTGGCCAAGTTGGGTACGGTTGCGATGTGCCTCAGCTTTGTCCTGCTCAAGGTAACCAGAAACCAGATCGACCAGCCGGTCTGGGGCAAAAATCTGGCTGGCGAGCGTATCCAGCACAGCGGCATCGACCTTCGGCATGGGCACAGCGCAACCCCCGCAGCGTGTTGGACCTTTCTGAGCACGGCCAGCGCAGGCGTAATAGCGATACCCCTTACCAGTCCGCAGCGTCATGCCGGCACCACAATGGGCACATTCGGCAATGCCGGTCAGTAAGGTGGGGCTGCTGACAATGCGGGCCGCGATCTTCTGCGGGGCACGGTCGGCTAGCTGGTTCTGAACGAGTTCAAAAGTATCGCGCGTGATGATCGGTGGCACATCAACGGCAATCCACTCAGCCTGCGGCCGGGTTGCCCCAGTCTTAGTGTCAGTCACATTGAACCAATGCCGCCCGGCATAGGTCTCGGCCGTTAGGATGCGATGGATGTTGGAGATCATGAACGGCTTACCGCGGAACGTCACACCCTCACCGTTCAGTTTTGAGGCGGTGGCCTTTACGCCGTATTGTGGCCCTTCGATCCCGCGATATAAATCAAAGACCCGGCGTACGACGATGGCCTCAGCTTCATTGATGGCCAGCTTCTTTTTGACCTTGTCGCCGCGCCGTTCGGCTTCGATCGCATCATAGCCGAAAGGCGGGCGGCTGCCGTTCCAGAAACCCTGGCGAGCATTTTCCTTCATGGCACGCGAGGTGTGTTTGCCGATTTCCTTGGAGGTAAAACTGTCGAACGCCACGATGATGCTTTCGACCATCTCACCGGTTGAGTCATCGTTCAAAGGCTGGCTGATCGACTGAATGCTGATGCCGGACTTGCTCAGAGCCCTTTTGGCAAGAGCATAGATAAGTCCATCGCGCGCAAAACGGCTGAGGCTATGAACCAGAACGATATCAAACGGCTTGGGTGTCACTTTTGCATCGTCCAGCATCTCAGAAAACACTGGCCGTGAATCGTCAGTGCCGGAAGCACCGGGCTCGATATATTGCTTGACCAGCTTATGGCCGAGCCGGCTACACCAGTCCTCAGCCTGTTTCACCTGATCAGGGATTGAAAGATCGGCTTCGGCCTGACGGGTTGTGGACACCCGGGCGTAAACGGCGACGCGTTTGGGCGCGAATGGATCAACAGCGAGGGGATGGTGTTTGTGTCTCATTCGTCAGGCTCCGCCAGGATATCCTCAATCAAAGACCCAAAGCAGAGGGCGAACAGCTTGCGCTCTGTTTCAGTGATCGGGGGCAGATTGTGCTCGACCGGTGGCGCGGGTTCAAGCGGATATTGGGCGTCAACAGGTGTATGGTCTGCAAATTTATTGGCTTCGCGTGCCATGGCATGTCTCCGAACAGTGAGACACGCCAAGGATTACATTTTGGTCGCCAAGGTGCCGGTTGCACCGGCTTCAAAATGACCGGCTGTAACCAATTGATTTTACTTAGGCTGGACTCGGCGACCAGATTGGGCCGTGCAGATTGAGCAGATATCCGAAACGCCACACGCCCCGACCGCGTGAGTGATCGAAGCGTCAGGTTAAGCCTAAACTAGATCGGCCGGATCGGGCCGGGAGTGTACGGTCCGCTTTCAGGGTGCCCAAGGGCGAAAGCGGACTTGGCCTCAGGAGGACCGCGAGGCAGCATTTTACAGGTCCAGCCTGATTTGCGGCGCTGATTGGGGACCTCAAGGGCGCTACACGCTCAGGTTGCACTTGCCCGTTTCCCTCGCCGTGCCTAATCATGTCTGGGCATGATGCGGTGAAATCAGGGGGAATAACGTGCCTGAATATGATGGAATAACAGACGAAGTAGAAGCACTTGCCGTTGGGAAGATAGTCGTAGCGGTTGGCACGTCAGACAAACAGATTGAGAGGCATTTTGAAACCGGACGGCTCCGAGTCGTTCAGGAGAAAAACGACCTCTTTTTGTCCCACGTAATCCAGTTTATCAGTGGCGAAGGCGCTACTGTATGGGGTAACCTTCGGCCCGAATACCAGCGTCGCTTGCGCTGGGATAACAAGAAGAAGTCAAAGCTCATTGAGAGCTTCATCATGAACGTGCCCGTTCCCCCTGTCTTTCTGTACGAGAAGGAGCTTGCCCGTTTCGAGGTAATGGACGGCCAACAACGCCTCAATGCGATTTCCGAGTTTTTCAGTGGAAATTTCGCACTTGAGGGGCTGGATATCTGGCCCGTGTTAAACGGCCGGAATTATAGCGCCCTACCACCTTTGGTCAGGAGGGGACTAGAGCGAGCGAAGTTGTCGGCCATCACCCTCATGTCCGACAATACTTCGTCCGCTGAGGATAGTCTTGATCTTCGCGCACAGGTATTCGAGCGTCTAAATACGGGGGGCGAACGGCTTAACCCACAGGAGCTAAGGAATTCCCTCTATTCGGGCGAATTCAATTTACTCTTGATCGAACTGTCCAAAGCCCGTCCCTTCACGGACGCATGGGAAATCCCGAACCACGAGGACTGTCCGTCGTCGAATTATTTGAGACAATTTGAGTTTTGAACTAGCGGAGTATTTTGCTCATCTGTTGGTTTAAATTTAAGCGGCTTTTTTGCTGTGA
>NCFD01000019.1 GCA_002281005.1 Acidocella sp. 35-58-6
ATCCGCCCCGCAGGCCAGATGCGCTGCCCCTAGCCCTTCAAACAGCACCTCGCGCACAAATTGCGCGGCGGTGAGGTGTGAGAACGCTTCATCAAAACGCAGCTCGTAAACATACGCCACCCCCAGCGCCGCCAAAGCCGCTACCTTCTCATGGCTCAGCGTCAAACGGAACGGCGCATCCTGCGGGCGGAAAAACTGCCTGGGGTGCGGCTCGAAGGTGAGCACCGCCAGTTTGAGGTCGGGCCGGGCGGCATGCACCGCCCGCACCACAGCCGCGTGGCCCAGATGCACACCATCAAAATTACCCAGCGCCACGGCCGCCCCGCGTGCTGTTGCCTCCAAACCCCGCCAATCGTTAAAAATTCGCATCAAATTCCAACCTTACGCCTTGTTCTCAAAGGCCAAACCCTTGGCCGCCGGTCAATAGTGCCGCATACTGCCCCATCATGAGGCTGAGCCTTCCAGGAGACAAATATGCGTGCCGTTTTGAAATTTATGCTCAGCTTGCTTGTTATCATTGCCGCCGCCTGGGTGGGGCTGTGGTGGTACGCGCAAGGGCGCATCGCCAGCGGGTTTCAGGCCTGGGCCGAAACCCAGGCGGTCAACGGGCTTAAAGTCAGCTATTCCAGCCTGCAAACTGGCACCTCTCCCCTCGCTGCGATGGTTACCATCAACAACCTGGTCCTCACCTTGCCACCCACCCCCAGCGGTGAAACCGGCACCATCACACTGCCTACCCTGGTCCTGCGCATCAGCGCTGCCAACCCCACCGTTTTCCACACCGATTTACCCAACAAAATCGCGGTCGCGATCGACAACAACATCGACGCATCGATCAACACCGGCAGCATCGCGATGAGCGAAATTATTGACCAGAACGCCCTGTTCAGCAAAACCGCCTATCCGTTCCGGGGGGGCGATTTGGCAGCCACTGATATCGACATTCTGGCCAGCCAGGGCAGCCTGCTGGTCATGCACATCGACAGCGTGACCGGCCATTCAGACCTGAATTTGAACGCCGATGCCAGCAGTTCCGCCGCCACCGGCGTCACCACATTTGATGGTATCGCCCTCTCGCCCATCCTCACCCGCATCGCCTCCATCCCGTTCGACGGCAAAATCACCCATCTGAGCGTGGGGATGTCGCTCTCCGGCCCGGTGCCGCCCAACCTGATGGATCTGGTCAACCAACTGCGCGCCGCCCAGGCCGACCCGGTGGCCGAGCAAAAGCTGCTAATGCCGCTGGTTCATAAATGGGCCGCCGCCGGTGGCAATGGCAAAATAAACCTTGCCCTCACCGTTGGCCCCGCCGCCGCCGCCGCCGATGCCGCCCTCAAGTTTGATGCCAATTTACAACCCGAGGGCACTGCCAACCTCACCGCGATCCATCTGGACGCGTTCACCGGCGCCATCACCACGGCGTATCCGCAATTTCAGCCCAGCGTGGCCGCCGCCGAGGCGCTGTTGTCGCCTTACCTCACCACCACCCCCACCGAAGGCCAAACCCTGGCCATGCACGCAACCTATGGCGCTGGCGTGGTTAGCCTGAATGGCAACAAAGTTGCCGACCTGCCGCCAATGGATTGGAATGCCCTGGAAAACCCGGCCACCCCGCCTGCGGCACCAACCGGCCCGGCGCAGTAAGCATTTCAACACCTGACTTATAGCGGGTGGCGCTGCTGGCTTACATCACCCGGCACTAGGGCGCCGTTTCCAGAAGTTTGTGGTAATATTGGTGAGTTGGGGCGGGTGCTGGTTTAGAATCCTGCTGGATGATTTGCTGTTGAATGGCAGCGGCTGGGTTGGCACGGTCCGGGTTGAAGTTGGGGTCTGATTGTTCGTTCGGCACGCCATTATCGTCATCCTCACCATCCTCACCTGGGTTCAGTGAAATTTGCGATCTGGCGGCCTTCGCCAATGCCGCGGCGGCGTTCTGTAAATTTTTAATGGCCGTGGCCTCGGCGGTGCTGGCACTATCTTCATCGCCCTGACCCAGCGCCGATTTAGCGCTCTGCATGGCGGTGCCGGCAGGGCCGAGTCCTGGCACGTCTACACCCAGTTTTGTCAGGCTTTGGCGGGTCGCGTTCAACTGGTTTTGAATGGTGCCTTGCGCATTGGCCGTGGCGGTCCCGGCATGGGTCGCATCCAGCAACCCAGCTTCAGCCTTGGTCATGTCGGCAATTGCCTGCGCCGCCGCACTGGCCGCCTTCGACTGCGCCACCTCAGCCGCACTCATCGGTTTGGCGTTTTGCAAAGCATTCAAAATCCGCTGGAACATTTTTAATTCCTGTGCTGCCTGATCAGTCCGCCCAGCGGCTTCATCCTGCGCAATTTTGTTCGCCAACTGGTCCAACGCCGAGAGGTTCATGGGCTTGCCGGTTTGCCCAGCGGTGGCCTGCAACGCGCCGATATGACGGGCGGCGGCGGCCTCCATCGCTTTCAGCAGTTTTTGCAGCGTCGCCGCGCCCGGCGGTGTGCCGTGCAACCCAGCTCGAAGAGCTGCCAACAGCGCCTGATTGCTGGCGGCAAATTGCTGCGCGGGCAGAAAATCCGGCCCGGCCTCGATCTCCAGCGCCAACGCCAACAACCGCGCCACGACATCCGACACATCAGTGTTTCTCAGCCAAATCGAAGCACCAAGGGCCGCGATCTGCACATCCGCCGCCGGGTCGATGGCGCTCGGCGGCTGTTGGCTGATGCGCTCGAGGGTGGCGGCTGCGGGCGCAATGCTGGCGGGGTCATCGGCAATATCGCGGCGCAATTTCACCAAGGCCGCGGCGGTCGCGTCGTGCAAATTCAACCCCGGCAGCGTGAAATTCTGCGCCGGGCTGTCGCTGCCTGTCATAGTGGCCACGTTGCGGGCTGTCAGGGTGAGGGCAACCGGCGCGCCGTCGAACGGTGATTTTGTTAAATCGATCAGCACCTTACCATCGCCGGTTTTAGCCGGCAGCTCAAAATTATAGGTCAGCGCTTGCGGATACCCCACCGGCTTGAATGAGACCGTAAGCTGGCTCAGCCCATAAGGGTCTGCCACATGCCAGCGCAGTTTCAGCACATTGCCCTGCGCGACACCGGCTTCAGTAACATGCACCTCGGGCGCGGCGGGCGGCACGGCGGTGATGTTCCAATGCGCCAGCCGGTGCCACCACGGCCCCACGGTCAGCACCGCCGAGCCAGTAATGGTGGCATCAGCACGATGGCTGGTGTCGCTCAACGTACTGGTGGTAACCGCATCGTTGCCGATCCGCACATGTGGTGCCCGGGCCGGGCCGTCGGTAATCACGGTGAGTTGCGAGCCAACCAGCGTGCTGACAGCCTCACCCTTGGTAAGCACATGCGGTGGTGCGCCTGTATAACTTGGTGGCGTTACCCACGCCGTAACGTGCGGGCCGGGGAGAGGCCAGTCCGGCAGGGTAAAGGCGGTGGCAATGCGCTGCGGTGCCTGCGCGCCCGCCATCACCACACCCGCCAGCAACCCCGCCAGCAATAAACCACGCAGGGCAAATTTATCCCGCGCCGCCGCCTGCACGGTAAATACCGGCAGCCTGGCCGACGTTAAGGCCGCCGCCGCCTGCCGCTGATGCGCCGCCCAAATATCGCTGGCAGCATCAGCATCGTTTTCGGGCACGTCATTCAGGGCGGCAAACGGCCGGTGCGGCAGATGCGAGGCCGCTTCAATCCGTCGATCAATGTCCGCCGCGGCGGGGCGACGAAAACGCCGCAGCCTCCAAAGCAGTAACACTGCCGATGCAATCAGTGCGGCGACCAGCAGCCAGCCATTGCCAAACCCCAGCAACCCCAGCACCGCATACGCCAGCAGTACCGCCACCCCCGGCGCTAGCGCCAGGCTCAGCGCCTCCGCCCAAAGCACCCAGGCCGAGACCCCGCGCAGCCTGTTCAGCCGGGAATGATCTCGTGTGCCCATAAATCCGATTGTGTCTGCCTGGGAGAAATCAAATGCGTTTGCCCGCCATCCAGCAACACCGAAGCCGCGCGCGGCCTGGCGTTGTAACTGCTGCTCATTACCGCGCCGTAGGCCCCGGCATCGAGCAGCGCCACCCGAGCGCCTGGCTTGAAGCTGGGCAACACGCGGTCGATGGCAAATGTATCGCCGGTTTCGCACACCGGCCCCACCACGTCGGCGGGCGTGGCTGCGCTGACAAAATCCACCGCGCTGACCGGCAAAATGCCGTGATAGGATTCATACAAAGCGGGCCGCAGCAGATCATTCATCGCCGCATCCAGCACCACAAACCGCTTGGCGCTGCCTTGCTTTTGTAAAATCACTGCGGCCAGCAGCAAACCCGCCGGCCCCACTAAATACCGCCCCGGCTCCAGCAGTAATTGCACACCCAAATCGCCCACCGTGGCCCGCACCATCGCGGCAAAGGCGGAGAGCGAGATTCCGGGCTCATCATAATAACCAATGCCCAGCCCGCCGCCTAAATCCAGCACCGAAACCACCTGCCCCGCCGCCCGCAATGCCCGCACCATCTCAGCAGCCTTGGCATAGGCCGTGGCATAGGGGGCGGGGTTGAGAATCTGGCTGCCGATATGCAGCGCAATGCCCACTGGCCTGATCCCCGGCAATCGCGCCGCATGCGCGTATAATTCCACAATATCATGCGCCGCAATGCCAAACTTATTATCGGCCAGCCCGGTGGTGATTTTGGCGTGCGTGCCGGCATCCACATCGGGGTTCATGCGCAGCACGATATTGGCAATTTTGCCGACTTTAACAGCAACTTTAGAGAGCACGCTAAGTTCTTCGGCGCTCTCCACATTGATCTGGCCAATCCCCGCCGCCAGGGCTGCCGCCATTTCGTCAGGTGATTTGCCGACACCTGAAAACACAATATCCTTCGCCGCCACGCCGGCTTTTTGCGCCCGCATGAATTCACCCAGGCTGACCACATCGGCCCCGGCCCCGGCGGCACGCAATACTGACAGCACGGCCAGATGATCATTCGCCTTGACCGCGTAATGAATATGCGGACGCAGCCCCACCGATTCGAACGCAGCCACCAGTGCCACATAGCGCGCCCGCATGGTCGCCGCGCCATACACCCAGGTGGGCGTGCCAAATTTATCAGCGATCGCATTCAGGGCGATGCCTTCAAAACACAAACCATCCTGCGCATGCATCACCAGCGCCGGACGCGCCGCCAGCAAATCGGCAATCTCAGGCTCGATGTCGCGCCGCTCCGCCAGTGCCATATTACGGCGCCGGGTAGGTGCGCGGATAGGTTATATCAGCCGCCGGACCCGGCGGGCTGGGTGGGCCATATCTGCCGCAACTGGCCAGCGAGAGCGCGATCATCACTGATAAAATCAATAGTCTCATGCCAAAATCTCCAGCCATTTTGCCGCCGCTGCTGCCACATTGGCCGGTGCCGTGCCGCCGTAACTTGTCCGCGAAGCCACCGAGGCCTCCACCGTCAGCACCTTATACACCGCCTCAGTGATCCGCGGCTCAACCGCTTGCATGTCGGCCAGCGCCACCTGTGGCAGATCAATGCCCTGATCCTCGGCCAGTTTCACAATCCGCCCTGTCACATGATGCGCATCACGAAACGGCATGCTTAAGCACCGCACCAGCCAGTCAGCTAAATCGGTCGCGGTGGAAAACCCGCTACCCGCCAGTTCCGCCATCCGCGCCGTATCGGCCTGCATATCACGCACCATCCCGGCGGTGGCGGCAAGGCAAAGCGAAATGGCATCGGTGGCATCAAACACCGGCTCCTTATCCTCCTGCATATCCTTGGCGTAGGCCATCGGCAGCCCTTTCATCACCGTCAGCAGCCCTAGCAACGCGCCAAAAATCCGGCCCGTTTTGGCGCGGGTCAGTTCAGCGGCATCCGGGTTGCGCTTCTGCGGCATGATCGAGCTGCCGGTAGTGAAGGCATCCGACAGGCTGATGAGCTTGTAGGGCGACGAGCACCAGATAATTATCTCCTCGGCAAAGCGCGACAAATGCATCGCCAATATTGCCAGCGCTGATAAATATTCCAGCGCGAAATCACGGTCGGAGACCGAATCCAGAGAATTGGCCGTCGGCCTATCGAACCCCAGTGCCTGCGCCGTCATGTGCCGGTCAATCGGAAACGATGTTCCCGCCAACGCCGCCGCCCCCAGCGGGCACTCGTTCAATCGCGCCCGCGCATCGGCCAGCCGGCCCGCATCGCGCGAGAGCATTTCCACATAGGCCAATAAATGGTGACCAAATGTCACCGGCTGGGCGGTTTGCAAATGGGTGAACCCCGGCATCACGCTGGCAGCATGTTCCGCCGCCCGTTCCGCCATCGCCTTCATCAAGTCCTTTACCTGGCCGGCCACACCATCAATGGCGCCGCGCACCCATAGCTTGAAGTCGGTCGCCACCTGGTCATTGCGGCTGCGCGCGGTGTGCAGCCGCCGTGCCGCCTCACCGATCCTATCCGTCAGGCGCACCTCAATGTTGGTATGAATATCCTCCAGCGCGTCGATGAACCCAAAGCGCCCGGCCTCGATCTCCTCGGCAATCGCCGCTAGCCCTTCGTCGATCGCAGCGACATCGGTGGCGCTGAGAATGCCCTGCGCCCCCAGCATCGCCGCATGGGCGCGACTGCCTGCGATATCCTGTTGCCATAATTTGCGGTCGAACCCAATTGAGACGTTAATGGCTTGCATCACGGCGTCAGGTCCGGCACCAAACCGCCCGCCCCACTGCAACGCCTGCCCTACCGGAGTGTTCGTCTTGTCCTTGCTCAAACCAACCCGCCCATTGCTCACGCGCCCGCTTACACGCCATCTGTCACGCCGATCCATCATCGCCGCTGCCACAGGCTTAGCCGTCAGCGCCGCGCGGGGCAATTATGCTCATGCCCAGATCACCCCTGAAGACCTGCCGGACGCCTCAACCGGCCTGCAGCAAATCATGCCCAGCACCGGGCCCGACCTGAAATTCACCGACCAGACCGGCCACCCGCTCTCGCTGGCGGATTATCGCGGCTCCGGGCTGCTGGTGAATATCTGGGCCACCTGGTGCGGCCCCTGCGTGGCGGAACTGCCCAGCATCGCGGCACTGGCCCCCAAACTGGCCCCTTTCAAAATTTTAGTCCTGCCGATCTCGGTTGATGCCGAGGGGCTGGCAGCGGTGCAGCCATTTTATAAATCGCACAACATCACCACCCTGCCGATTTTACTCGACACCGATGGCAACGCCCCGGATGTACTGGAATCCAACGGCATCCCCATCACCGTGCTGATCGACCCGGTGGGCCGGATGGTGGCGAGGCTGGAAGGCGGGGCAGACTGGAACACGCCCAATACCATCGCCGCCATTACTCAGCTCATCGGCACCAAACCCTCCGCCGCCAAACCGGTCGTTAATATCCATCCCTCCTGACCTTACCGCGGCGCATACCATCGGACTTGTCAGAGCGCTGGTTGGTTGCCAGATGTTAAGCCATGGAAAATCCAAACGACCCGATCGGGTGGCATGGCACGACGATCCTCTGTGTTCGCCGTGACGGCAAAGTAGCGCTGGCTGGTGACGGCCAGGTATCTCTCGGCAATACGGTGGTGAAAGGCAATGCGCGCAAAGTGCGCCGCATTGGCAACGGCGCGGTGCTGGCCGGTTTTGCCGGGGCCACTGCCGATGCCTTCACCCTGCTGGAGCGGCTGGAGACCAAACTCGAGCGCTTCCCCAACCAGTTGGAGCGCGCCTGCGTGGAACTTGCAAAGGACTGGCGGACTGACCGCTATTTGCGCCGCCTGGAAGCCATGCTGATCGTGGCGGATGCTGAGCGCAGCTTCACCCTGACCGGCAATGGCGACGTGCTGGAACCCTCGGATGGCGTGGTCGCCATCGGCTCGGGCGGTAATTTTGCGCTCTCAGCGGCGCGTGCGCTGATGACCATCCCCGACCTCACCGCCGAGGAGATCGCTAGGCGGGCCATGAAGATTGCCGCTGATATCTGCATCTACACCAACGAAAACCTGATTGTTGAAACATTGTGATCGACGTTCCTATCTATTCCCCGCGTGAAATTGTCTCCGAACTTGACCGCTTCATCATTGGCCAGAACGACGCCAAGCGGGCTGTGGCCATCGCGCTGCGCAACCGCTGGCGGCGGCTGCAACTGCCCGAAGCCATGCGCGATGAGGTGGTGCCGAAAAACATCCTGATGATCGGCCCTACAGGGTGCGGCAAAACTGAGATCGCCCGGCGGCTGGCCAAGCTGGCGCAGGCTCCCTTCATCAAGGTCGAAGCCACCAAATTCACCGAGGTGGGTTATGTGGGGCGCGATGTGGAGAGCATCGTGCGCGACCTGGTGGAAGCCTCAATCACCATGCTGCGCGAACAAAACCGCAAGGGCGTGCAGGTAAAAGCCGAAGCCGCCGCCGAGGAGCGGATTCTCACCGCTTTGGTGGGCGACGGTGCTTCCGCCGACACAAGGGTGAAATTCAAGCGTATGCTGCGGGCCGGTGAGTTGGAGGACAAGGAAATCGAAGTGGCGCTGAGCGATGCGCCCGCCGGCATGCCGATTGGCATGATGGACATGCCGGGGGCCCCGCAGAACGGCGCGATCAACCTCGGCGAGATGATGAAAGGCATGTTTGGCCGCCAGCCGACCAAGCGCAAACTGCCGCTGCCGGAAGCCCGCGCCGCCCTGGAGCGCGAGGAAGCCGACCGCCTGCTGGACACCGACGCGCTGACCAAGGACGCACTGCGCCACGCCGAAAACAACGGCATCGTGTTTCTCGACGAGATCGACAAAATCTGCGCCAAAACCGAAGGCGGCTTCCGCGGCGGCGATGTTTCGCGCGAGGGCGTACAGCGCGATTTATTGCCCTTGATCGAAGGCACCACAGTTTCCACCAAATACGGGCCAATTAAAACTGACTATATTTTGTTCATCGCCTCAGGCGCCTTCCATGTCGCCAAGCCGGCGGATTTGCTGCCCGAGCTACAAGGCCGTTTGCCGATCCGGGTAGAATTATCCTCGCTCTCGCGCGATGATTTCAAACGCATCCTGACCGAGCCCGAGCATTCGCTGCTCAAGCAATACACCGCACTGCTCGGCACCGAAGGGGTAAGCCTGGAGTTCGCCGATGATGCCGTGGATGCGCTGGCGGACCTCGCCTATGACATCAACGACCGGATCGAAAACATCGGCGCCCGCCGCCTCGCTACGGTGATCGAAAAACTGCTGGAGGAGATCAGCTTCACCGCCACTGACCGCGGCGGCGACAGCATTGTGGTGACCGCTGCCTACGTGAATGAACGGGTGGCACCGCTCGCCGCCAAGGGTGATTTGAGCCGTTTCATACTATGATTTAATCTGGTTTAATGTTAAGGCGCTGGTTATGCATCAAAACGGTATCGTACCACGAGTTAAGCGCGATACCGGCAATGTCTCAGCCAGAAAACACCATTTTGGATTGCCCGAATGAGCCATCGTTCAACCGCCTTACTGGTTATTTTGGGCGGTACGCTGGCGTTGGCGACAGCCTATTGCGCGCAATATGTTGCCTTGCTGGTGCCCTGCCCGTTATGCCTTTGGGAACGCTGGCCGTACCGGGTGATTATCGCCCTTGGCTTGATCTCCCTGTTATGCCGCCCTCCTACCGGCCGGCTGGTGCTGGGCCTGGCCGTCATCACCATGCTGGCTGGTGCCATCATCGCCAGTGTGCACGTAGGCGTGGAACTGCATTTATGGCGCAGCCCACTACCCGAATGTAACGGCAATTTCAGCCCCGGCATGGCTTTACCGATGACACCGGCAATCCCCTGTGATCAACCGGTCTATCTGATCCCCGGTTTTCCGGTTTCGATGGCGACAATGGATTTAATCTATGAGTTAGCCTTGGCGCTACTCACGGTGTCCTATATCTCACGTAAACCACCCCGATTCAGCCGCTGAGGCCCCTATGACAGACCAGACCAAGCGTTTCATTCGTGTCGATCATGCCGGTGAATATGGTGCCGCCCGCATCTATGCCGGGCAGTTGGCCGTACTGGGCCGTGGCCCCCACGGTGCCACCTTGCAGCACATGAAGGACCAGGAACAACATCATCTGGATACCTTCGCCAAATTGATCACCGAGCGCCGGGTGCGCCCCACCGCCATGCTGCCATTCTGGCACATTGCTGGGTTTGCCC
>NCFD01000350.1 GCA_002281005.1 Acidocella sp. 35-58-6
AGATACCATCCTGATGCAACAATTCTCGCAGGTGAACGGCATTGGGCAGGTTGAACTAGGCGGTGCCGCATTACCGGCCGTGCGTGTGGATTTACAGCCAGGCCCCCTGAATAAATATGGCATTGGCCTGGAAGATATCCGGGCAGCCCTTGCCGCCACCAATGCTGACAGCCCAAAGGGTTACTTAAATCAGGGCAACCAGCGCTTTCAGATTTACACCAACGACCAGGCGACAGTGGCCGAGCAATACCGCGACCTGACCATCGCTTATCGCAATGGTGCCGCCGTGCATCTGCAGGATGTCGCCAACGTCTCGAACTCGGTTGAAAACGTCAATAACGCGGGTTTGTTCAACGGCAAGCGTGCTGTACTTGTTATTTTACATCCCAGCCCATCGGCAAACGTGATTCAAACAGTCGATGAAATAAACGCGATGCTGCCCCGGCTGGCCGCCGCCTTACCCCCCAGTATCCATATGCAGGTGGCGCTGGACCGTTCGCAGTCTATTCGTGGCGCATTATCAGACACCGAGCGCACGCTGTTTATTGCTGTTTTGCTTGTGGTGGGCGTCGTATTCGTATTTTTGCGTTCAGTCCGCTCAACAATTATTCCGGGCATTGCCGTGCCCGTCTCCATTATCGGCACTTTTGGGCCGATGT
This sequence comes from Acidocella sp. 35-58-6, assembly GCA_002281005.1. Classification (GTDB taxonomy): domain Bacteria; phylum Pseudomonadota; class Alphaproteobacteria; order Acetobacterales; family Acetobacteraceae; genus Acidocella. Next base: position 660 of record NCFD01000350.1, read on the forward strand.
ATCTGCTCGGCTTCAGCCTCGATAATTTATCGCTTATGGCCCTCACCATCGCCACCGGCTTTGTGGTCGATGATGCTGTTGTGGTGGTCGAAAACACCCAGCGTCATCTTGAAGACGGTATGGAACCTTTGGCTGCTGCCCTGCGGGGCAGCGCTGAAGTTAGCTTCACGGTCCTGTCCATGAGCCTCTCACTGATCGCGGTATTTTTGCCCATATTGCTGATGCCAGGTGTCATGGGCCGGTTGTTCCGCGAGTTTGCTGAGACATTATCGATCACCATTCTTATTTCGCTGGCCATCTCGCTCACCACCACACCGATGCTTTGTGCGATGTTTTTAAGGCATGATGCCGAAGCCGCGAAGCGGCCAAGCCGGTTTAAACATGCTCTAGAATCAGGCTTCAACTGGCTGGAACGCCGCTATGAAACGTCGCTCACCTGGGCGTTGCGGCACGCAAGGCTGGTCGGCCTTATTTTAGTCTGCACGGTGGGTCTCAACATATTTTTATTTGTGGTCGTGCCAAAGGGCTTTTTCCCCGAGCAGGATAACGGTCTCATTATAGGTAACATCCAAGCTGATCAGAGCATTTCCTTTGCCTTGATGAGCAAAAAACTTACCGAACTGCAAACCATCGTGCAGGATGATCCTGGTGTTGCCACAGTCTCTGGTTTCACCGGTGGACGTTCCACCAATAGTGGTTTTTTATTCATCCAGTTAAAGCCTTTGTCGGTCCGTAAAGTTTCGGCCACGGCGATCGTCGCCCGCCTGCGCAAACCGCTGGCCGCCATTGCAGGCACCCAAACGTTCATGGTCCCGGCACAGGACTTACGGGTCGGTGGGCGGCAGAGCAACGCCGAATATCAATACACGTTGCTCAGTGACGACCCCGCGGCTTTATACGCTTGGATGCCCAAAATCGTCGCGGCATTGAAGCAAAACAAAAACCTGCTGGATGTAAACTCCGATTTGCAGCAAGGCGGGCTTGAAACCGATATCGTAATTAACCGCACTGTGGCGTCCGCCTATAACATTACGCCCGCTGAAATCGACAACACCCTCTACGACGCTTACGGCCAGCGTTCCG
>NCFD01000020.1 GCA_002281005.1 Acidocella sp. 35-58-6
GGCAGGCGGGTCGAGCCCAGGCGGGCGGGGATCAGGATAATTGGGTTCACTTGGTCATCTTATGATAATGAGAAGCTGTTCTTGTCGAGCCTGCCTAAATCGCTATAGGAAAGAGCGCAAACGCGGTGAGGCACGAGAGTTCATGAGCAAATCAGGTAAAGACAGTCTGTTAATCAACAAAATTGCAGCCGGTATTCTAACGGCAGGCATTATTTTTTGGGGCGCCAACCGAATTGCGTCTGTTGTCATCCCTGATGAAGCGCCAAAAACCCCCGCGATCGCCATCGCAACACCGCAAACCGCTGTTGCGACCACCGCTGCTGCGGCCTCCACGGGTCCAGAAACCATCATCCCACTGCTCGCCACTGCCGATGTCTCCAAGGGTATGGCATTTGTGCAGCAACAATGCGCCGCTTGTCATACGTTAACCGCCGGCGGGGCCGCAGGCGTGGGGCCAAACCTATACGGTGTGCTAGGCGGGCCAATGTTCGCGGGTGCAGGCTTTACCTACTCTGCGGCTGTGAAAGCCAAGGCGAAGGGCAACTGGGACTACGCCAGCATGGCCAGTTGGCTGTATGACCCCGCCAGCTTCGCCGCCGGCACCGCGATGGGGTATCCCGGCATCAAAAATACCCAGACCCGCGCTGATGTGGTGGCGTATTTACGCACCCTCTCGGCCAATCCGCTGCCGCTGCCCACCGCCGATGAGGTGAAAGCCGCCACCGCCAGCGCCGCCGCACCAGCCGCCGCTGCTACCACCGCTGTTGCCGCCCCCGGCGGTGCCCCGGCCCCGGCTGCCGCGCCCAGCATCGACACGATGTTCGCCAAGGCCGACCTCTCGAAGGGTGAAGCCTTCGTGCAGCAGCAATGCTCGGCCTGCCATAGCCTGAACAAAGGCGGTGCCAACGGTGTTGGGCCGAACCTGTACGGCATTGTGGGCGGCAAAATGTTCGCCGCCGCCGGGTTCAACTACTCAGACGCCGTGAAGAGCAAGGCTGGCGGCACCTGGACCGCTGATTCCATGAGCGACTGGCTGCTCTCCCCCAGCAGCTTCGCCAACGGCACTATGATGGGCTACCCCGGCATTAAAAACGACCAGACCCGGGCCGACGTGATCGCCTATCTGAACAAGAACTCCGACAGCCCGATTAAGCTGCCCGGTACTTAAAATGACTGCGTGGGTAGAAGCCGCCGAGGCTGCGCTTGATGCAGCCGGGGCGGCGATACGCCCCTATTTCCGCACCGGCCTCGCGGCGGATTTAAAGAGCGACGAAAGCCCGGTGACGGTGGCGGACCGGCTGGCCGAGACCATCATCCGCGAACACCTTACCGCCGCCTTCCCCACCTACGGGTTCATGGGCGAGGAATTTCCCGCCACATCGGGCACCGCCCGCTATGTGTGGGTGGTGGACCCAATCGACGGCACCCGCGCCTTCATTACGGGCCGCCCCAGCTTCTGCACGCTGCTCGGGCTGCTAGAGGACGGCGTGCCAATCCTTGGGCTGATCGACCAACCCATCACCGGCGAGCGCTGGATTGGCGGGCGCGATGTACCGGCCAGCTTCCGCAGCCCGCTGGGCGGCCACATTGGCCCCCGCGCACTCACGGCCCTGAACGAGGCTGAACTCTCCTCCACCGCGCCGGAGATGTTCACCGGCGACGGGGCTGCGCGTTTCGCCCGCCTGCAATCCCACTGCCGCCGCACCTATTGGGGCGGCGATGCCTATGCCTACGGGTTGCTGGCCATTGGGCAGGTGGATATCGTCGCCGAATGTGGATTGAAACCCTGGGACTGGGCGGCACTGGCACCGGTAATCGAAGCCGCCGGCGGCGTGATCACCGATTGGTCAGGCCAAACATTGAGCCTGGGCTGTGATGGCAGCGTTCTGGCCGCCGCCAACCCGGTTTTGCACGCGGCAGCCCTCGCTGTTTTATAGGGTTTTAATTGTCGCCATATTTTTAGCAGCGGCGCGGCCTGCCCTGGCACGCGACGATCTCATCACCCTCTCCACCGCCTCGCAGCCGCCGGTGGGTTTCACGCATTTGCCCTACGCCAACCCCGACGCGCCAAAAGGTGGCAGCATCACTCTCTCGGCGGTGGGAGATTTCGACAATCTCAACCCCTTCATCCTGCGCGGCACCGCGCCCGACAGTATCTACCGGGTGTGGCAGACTTTGTTCAAACAATCGGATACCGACTCCGTCACGGTTTATGCCGACCTCGCGCAAAGTGTCGACATCAGCCCCGACGGCTTCACCGTCACCTTCCACCTTAACCCCAACGCCCGCTTCTCGGATGGCACCAAAGTGCTGGCGAGCGACGTGGTTTGGACCTTCAACACGCTAATCACCCAAGGCTCGCCCTTCTATGCCAGCTATTATGCCGGCGTGGCCGCGGTGGCGGCTCCCGATGATGAGACCGTGGTGTTTACCCTGAAGCCCGGCACTGGGCGCGACATGCCAAACGATCTGGCCGGGCTGTATGTGTTGCCGGAGCACTTCTGGAAAGGCCGCGATTTTTCAGCGCCTTTGCTGACCGCGCCGATCGGCTCCGGGCCTTACCAGATCTCGCAGGTCAGCTTTGGCAATTCCATCACCTATACCCGCGTGAAACATTGGTGGGCGGAAGACCTGCCCGCCGACAAGGGGTTTGATAATTTCGATACCTACCGCGAAGTGTTTTTCCAGAATGATTCCGTCGCCCTGCAAGCCTTCAAGGCTGGACAGATCGACGCTCGTATCGAATCCAGCGCCAAGCAATGGGCGTCGGGCTATCATTTTCCCGCCGCGAGCGATGGTAAGGTTAAACTGGTGCGCGTGCCTGTCAGCCTGCCCGCGGGGATCGACGGCTGGGCAATGAACACCCGGCGGCCTGTATTCGCCAACCCGCTGGTGCGCCACGCGCTGACATTGGCATTTGATTTTCAATGGATGAACAGGGTGCTGTTTTATGGCTCCTACGTGCGCTACAACAGCTATTTCTCGCAATCCTTCCTGGCCTCTTCCGGCCTGCCCTCACCCGATGAATTGAAGCTGCTGGCGCCTTATAAAAACCAAATTCCGCCCGCCGTTTTCACCACCCCGTTTGCGCTGCCGGTGACCGATGGCAGCGGCTATAATCTGCCGCAGCTTGAACAGGCCATGGCACTGCTCAGCCAAGCCGGCTGGCATGTGGCGGCTGGCAAACTGGTAAACGCCCAAGGCCAGCCCATGAGTTTTGAGATTTTGTTGGATAATCAGCTATTCGAGCGCATCGCGATCTCCTACGCCGCCGACTTGAAATTGCTCGGCATCAACGCCGTGGTACGCACCATCGACCCCGCCACCTATGAGCGCCGGATTCAACATTTTGATTATGACATGACCATCGTGCAATTCCCGGAGAGTGATTTCCCTGGCTCCGAGCAAAGCAACTACTGGGGTTGTGCTGCCGCCAACACGCCTGGCAGCAACAACCTCATGGGCATCTGCACGCCCGCCATCGACGCCATGATCAAGGCGCAGAATGAAGCCGCCAGCATCCCCCAAAAAATCACCGCCATCCACGCACTGGACCGGCTGTTGCTGAACGGCTGGTACCTGATCCCAGCCTGGAATTCGACCACCATGCGCGTGGCCTATTGGACCAGGGTGGTCAAACAACCGGCACCGCTGCAGGATGGTGTGGATTTTGATCTCTGGTGGGCCCAATGATCCGCTATCTCGGCAAGCGCATTCTCCTGATCATCCCGACGTTATTCGGCATCATTGCGATCAACTTCGCGGTGGTGCAGTTTGCCCCCGGCGGGCCGGTGGAAACCGCCATGGCGAAAGTGAAACAGCAAACGCTGCAAACCGGCGACGTGGCCGCCAATAAAAGCGTGTATCGTGGCGCGCAGGGCATGGACCCAGTGATGGAAGCCAGTTTAAAAAAACAATTTGGCTTCGATAAACCACCGCTCACGCGCTTCTTCATCATGCTGCGCGGTTACCTTACCTTCAATCTGGGCCAGAGCTTTTTCCAAGGCCAGTCGGTGCTGGCATTGGTTTGGCAGCGCCTGCCCGTTTCACTTTCGCTTGGGCTCTGGTCCACCTTGATTGTCTATATGGTCTCTATCCCGCTTGGGATCCGCAAGGCAGTGAATGATGGCTCACGCTTCGACCTCACCAGTTCGCTGGTCATCCTCATCGGCTACGCCATTCCAGGGTTTTTGCTGGCCATCTTCCTGGTGGTGCTGTTCGGCAGCGGCGGCATGTTCCCGATGTTTCCGCTGCGCGGCCTAAGCTCACCCGATGCGGCAACCTATTCATGGCCCGGCCGGATTGCCGATTACGCCTGGCATCTGGTGCTGCCCACCATCGCCATGACCATCGGCGGCTTCGCCTCGCTCACCATGCTGACCAAAAATTCCTTCCTGGAGGAAATTCGTAAGCTCTATGTGCTCACCGCCCGCGCCAAAGGTGCTTCCGAAACACAGGTGCTCTATGGTCATGTATTCCGCAACGCCATGTTGCTAGTCATTGCAGGGTTTCCCGCCGCCTTCATCGCCATATTATTCACCTCGGCCCTGTTGGTCGAGATTGTATTCTCCCTGAACGGGCTTGGGTTGTTGGGCTACCAGGCGGTGCTGCAGCGAGATTACCCGGTGATGTTCGGCACGCTCTATATCTACACCCTCACCGGCCTCATCATGCAGATCATCGGTGATTTTTTCTATACCATCATCGACCCGCGGATCGATTTCGAAACCCGGCCGTAAAAAAGGCCAGGGGTTTACCCTGGCCTTTTTATTCAGAACGCCGCGGCGGCAAATTCCATCATGGTCTCCGACCCCGATTGTATTGCCGAAAGCAACGCGCCGGTTTGCGGCAGCAAGCGCTGCATATAGAACTTCGCGGTGCCGATCTTGGCGGTGTAAAACTCACTACCCGCCGCCTTCGGCAACGCGATCTTCGCCATCCGCGCCCACATGAAACCGAGCGCCACCAGCCCGAACAACCGCAAATAATCCACCGAAGCAGCGCCGATTTCATCATGGTTCGACATACCGGCTTCCATGATATAACCCGTCGCGATCTGCAAATGCTCAAGCGCTGTCTGCAACGGCTCAATGAACGGTGCCATCTCCTCATCGCCATTGGCGTCGATGAACTCCAGCACCGGGTCGAGGAAGCGCGTCAGCAGCCGCCCGCCATCCTGCGGTAATTTGCGGCCCACCAGGTCAAGCGCCTGCACCCCGTTGGCACCTTCATAGATCATCGAAATCCGCGCATCGCGCACATATTGTTCCATGCCATGGTCACGAATATAGCCGTGCCCACCATAGCATTGCAGCGCGGTTGAGGAGATTTCAAAACCAAGATCGGTGAACATCGCCTTCACCACAGGTGTCAGCAAGGCGGTGAAATCATCGGCGATCAACTTGGCATCTTCATCGGTTGAGCGATGCAGCACATCAATCTCACGCGCTACCCATCCCGAAAGCGCACGGCAGCCTTCAATATAGGCCCGCATGGTGAGCAACATGCGCCGCACATCCGGGTGCACCATAATCGGGTCCGCTGGCTTTTCAGGGTTTTTCACACCCGAGAGTGAGCGACCTTGAATGCGCTCCCGCGCATAATTCACCGCGTTCTGATACGCCACTTCCGCAACACCCAGCCCTTGAATGCCCACTGAAAGCCGCTCGGTGTTCATCATGGTAAACATCGCCCGCAGGCCCTTATTCGCTTCGCCCACAAGCCAGCCCTTGGCATCGTCAAACGCCAATGCACAGGTGGCGGACGCCTTGATCCCCATTTTATGCTCGATCGAGGTACATAGCACACCGTTACGCTGCCCCACCGAACCATCGTCCTTAACGATGAACTTCGGCACCACGAACAACGAAATACCCTTCACGCCCTGCGGCGCATCCGGCAGCCGTGCCAACACCAGGTGGATAATATTCTCGGTCAGGTCATGCTCGCCGGCGGAGATGAAAATTTTGTTGCCGGTGATGCTGTAGGAGCCATCGGCATTTGGCACAGCCTTGGTGCGCAACATGCCTAAATCGGTCCCGCAATGCGGCTCGGTCAGGCACATGGTACCCGACCATTTGCCCGAAACCATGTTCGGCAAATAGGTTTGCTTCTGCTCTTCACTGCCATGATGATAAATCGAGAGATACGCGCCATGGGTCAGGCCAGGGTACAGCCCAAACGCCACGTTGGACGAACACAGCATCTCCTCAACCAGCATGGCCGGGGCAACAGGCATACCCTGTCCACCATATTCGGGCGATGACCCCATCGCGGTCCAGCCACCTTCACAAAAACTCTTATAGGCTTCCTTAAAGCCGGTGGGCGTGCGCACCACACCGTTTTCATAGGTGCAGCCTTCAAGGTCGCCTATCTGATTGAGCGGAAACAACACCTCCTGGGTGAATTTTGCCGCCTCCTCCAGCACGCTATCCATCAACTCCGGCGTGAATTCTTCACAGCCCGGCAACTCAGCGATGGTTTTGCTGTCGTAGAGTTCATGCAAAACAAAACGCATATCTTCAAGTGGCGCCTTATAAGTTGGCATAGCAAGCTCCTTGGTATTGAAAACTAATTACGTAGGGGACGGCCGGTATCAACAATCGACTTGATCCGCGCCAGTGACTCCTTGGTGCGGATCAACGCCATGAAAGCCTGCCGCTCCAAATCCATCACATCTTTTTCGCCCAGCACATCAATAATATCAGCCTGACCGCCGGTCAGCACCATGGCGAGCTGGTCGGACACGGTCACATCATGGTCAGTAGCAATACCACGTTTATAAAAGCCCTCAACCGCCATTTTCAACCCAACCCGGCCCGACGCACCTGGCAATTGCAAGGGCTTGGCCTCCGGCACGGTATAATTCGCCGCCAGTTCCAGCGCTTTGGCCTTTGCATCGGCCAACAGCCGGTAGCGATTCATTGTGATACCATCAGAGGGTTTCAGGAACATCAACTCCTTGGCCTCAGCCGCGGATTTTGAAACCGTAGCGGTTGAGATCATCTCAAATACCTTGCCCACCGCCGGCATCGGCCCCTTCGGCATCTCCTTGGCGTGCTGCCAGCGCGTCAGCATGGTGGCACAGCCGCCCCAACCCGGAATGAGGCCAACCCCCACTTCCACCAGCCCGATATAACTCTCGGCGTAGGCCTGCACATGGTCGGAATGCAGTAGCAATTCGCAGCCACCCCCCAACGCCAGCCCCACCGGTGCCGCCACCACCGGGAACGGCGCATAGCGCAGCCCCAAATAGGCCGCCTGCCCCTGCTTGATGCCTTTCTCGATGCTGCCCCACATGCGGATATTGGCGGCCAGCTGCACCATCCCGATATTAGCGCCTTGCGAGAAATTGGTTTTCTGCGGCTGCGCACGCAGCACGTCATCATAAAACACCAGCGCTTTGTAACTTTTGGCCACCAGCGCCGTGGTTTTCTCGATCAAAGCAATGATGTCGCCATCGATCATGTTACGCATCACGCCACGCACTTCGGCATGCATCTCAAAGCACAGCACGCCGTCGCCAATATCCCACACCGAGGCATTTTTATTGCCCAGCACCGGCTTTTTACCGCGCTTGAAATCATCCAGCAGAATCACGCCGTCTGGGCGGCGGATGGGCTTATAAGTGCCCTCCAGCGTATATTGCCCGGCATCGGTGTAGAACTTGCCGTCACCAATTGTGGCGAGCAGCGGCGGCACGGCGATCTTCAACGCGGCCAGATTCTTCGCCACCCAAGCGGCACCCAGCATGTCAATCAGCTCAAACGGGCCAAACTTCCAGGTATAGCCAAGCCGCATCGCCTCATCGATGTCAGCGATGTCGGTCGCGATCTCGGGCACCAATGAAGCCGTGTAGGCCAGCACCCTGCCCACCACGCCCCAGGCATATTTACCGGCTTTGGTGTCAGCCCCAAGCAGCTTCTTTAAATCCTTGCGGGCTTCTTTAACTTCCGCAATTTCGGGCTTGGTCGCCGGGCGCCATTCCAGCGTTCCCACTGCCGCCTTGCTCAAAATCAACGCCGATTTTTGCCGCTTGCCATCAGCCCCGCGCGCCGAGCGGTAAAACCCGCCCTTGCCTTTGTTACCGGTATAACCTTGCGCAATCATCGTCTCGATCATCGCGGTATCGCGGTTCATCGAATGAAATGCATCCTCAGGCGGCAGCAGCCTTGCTAACGAGGCATTCACATGCGGGCCCAAATCAATGCCCACCAAATCCATCAGGCCAAAAATACCGGTGGAGGGAAAGCCAAGCGGCTTGCCCATAATCACATCGGCTTCCTCAATCTCCAAACCATGCTCCAGCGCCAGCACCATCGCCGATTGAATCCAGTAGGTGCCAATCCGGTTGGCAATGAAGCCCGGTGTGTCGTTGCACATTACCACCGATTTACCCAGCGCCACATCGGCAAATTTGGAAATCGCCGCCAGCGCTTCCGGCCTGGTTTTCGGGCCACCCACAACTTCCAGCAGCCGCATATAGCGCGGCGGGTTGAAGAAATGCGTGATGCAAAAGTCCTGAACAATGCTGTCTGGCAGGCCGGCTGTGAGCTCCTTTAACGGAATCGTCGAGGTGTTCGATGACACCACCGAACCCACTTTACGCACCGCATCCAGCTTGCGGTATAAATCCTGCTTGATATCAAGCCGCTCGATCACCGCCTCAACGATCCAGTCCACCTCGGCAAGTTTGCCCAGGTCGTCCTCGGTATTGCCCGGCGTTATCAGGCGCACGGCACGGCTACCCATCAAGGGGGCCGGGTCCATTTTTTTCAGCCGCTCAATCGCACCTTCCGCAATCGCGTTACGGTTGGCAGCACCGGGCTTCACAATATCCAGCAGCAGCACCTTGCATCCGGCATTGGCGACATGGGCAGCAATGCTTGCCCCCATCACCCCGGCGCCAATGACGGCGACAGATTTAATCGCCATCAGATCGCCTCCAGCACCGTCGCGATGCCTTGCCCGCCGCCGATGCACTGCGTCGCCAGCGCATATTTACCACCCTCGCGCTTCAGCAACGCCGCCGCCTTGCCGGTGATACGCGCACCGGTCGCACCCAGCGGATGCCCTAAAGCGATGGCACCACCATCAAAATTCACAATTGCCGGATCAATTTCAAGGTCCTTCATGCATGCCAGTGCCTGGCTCGCAAACGCCTCGTTCAACTCCACCACGCTCAAATCCTTAACGGTAATGCCAGCCCGCGCCAGCGCCTTGCGCGAGGCTCCCACCGGGCCAATGCCCATAATGTCTGGCGAACATCCGGCCACCGCGATGGATTTAATGCGGGCCAGCATGGTGAGCCCATGCTTCACAGCGTAGTCCTCAGAACAAACCAAAACCGCCGAGGCCCCGTCAGTCAACGGCGACGACGTCCCCGCCGTCACGCTGCCATTCTGGTCAAAAGCCGGCTTCAACCCGGCCAGACCTTCCGCCGAAGCATCAAGGCGGATGCACTCATCCTGGTCGATCATGGTTTTGCCGTTGGAAACCGGCACAATTTCATCCTTCAAGCGGCCATCCTTCTGCGCGGCAGCGGCCTTCTGGTGGCTCTGCAGCGCAAATGCTTCCTGCTCGCTACGGGTAATCTGCCATTGCCGGGCCACGTTCTCGGCAGTGTCACCCATGCCGATGTAAGCCGACGGCTTTTTGGCATATAAAACCGGCGACGGCATCGGGTTATACCCGCCCATTGGAATCCGCGTCATGCTCTCAACGCCAACACACACAAACACCTCACCGGCATTCATTTGAATGGCACCCGCTGCGATATGAATGGACGACATCGAGGAGCCGCAAAACCGGTTGACCGTTTGCCCACCTGCAGAAATTGGTAAATCAGCCAGCAGGCTGATCATCCGGGCCACATTTAACCCCTGCTCGGCCTCCGGAAAGGCGCAGCCGACAATAACATCTTCGATATCCGCAGCCGCAACGCCCGTACGTGTGATCAAAGCCCGCACCACCTCGGCGGCCAGCTCATCCGGGCGCACCCTGGCAAAGCTGCCCTTTTTAGCCGGCACAAAAGCTGAACGGGCATAGCCCGCGATCACAACATTGGTCATTTAGGTCTC
>NCFD01000351.1 GCA_002281005.1 Acidocella sp. 35-58-6
GACCGCAATGTCACCATCGAACTGTCGGAGGAGGCCAGCCGCTGGCTGATCGCCAATGGCTACGATGAACTGATGGGCGCGCGGCCGATGGCCCGCGTTATCCAGGAATACATCAAGAAGCCCTTGGCCGACGAAGTACTGTTCGGCCACCTCAAGAACGGCGGTCATGTCCGCGTCGTCGTCGACAAGGACGAGGCCGGCCGCGACAAGCTCGGCTTCGTCTATCAATTCCATCATTTGTTGCCCGATTTCAACGCGAGCGAAAATGTCGAGCTCCCGATGTTGATCCGCGACGCGACCCACGCGCAAGCGAGGGATCGTGCAGGCGTCTTGCTCACCGCGCTCGGCCTCGGCCACCGCCTGACGCACTGCCGCCACCAGGCCTTCTCGCACCGCATGGCCCAGCGCGTTCACCGGCGGGTTATCTGCCAAAATCAGCGCCACGCCGTCGGCAACAGTTAACTCAATACATCCATTGATCTGGACCATGTTATCCTCCATTGGCATTTCAGCTTTCAGTCAGTTGAGCCGTAGTTCCCGTTTACGTCAAGGTGAGTATCCGATGCCGCATTTGCAACAACGCACCGCCCTCATCGCCGCCGCCCGCAGCCTTATGGGGCTGGGCCTCAACACCGGCACAGCCGGTAATTTAAGCCTGCGCACTGAGCACGGTATGCTCATCACCCCCTCGGCCATTCGCTATGAGGACATCACCCCCGAGATGATCGCTATGATGCCGCTGACAAGTGATTACGGCACCTGGGAAGGCCCAAAACGCCCTTCATCGGAATGGCGCTTTCATCTCGACATCATGCGTGCCCGCCCGGATATTGGCGCCATCGTTCACACTCACGCGCCTTATTGCACGGCACTTGCCATGGCCAGGCGCAATATTCCGGCCTGCCACTACATGGTCACCCGCTTCGGCGGCGCTGATGTCCGCTGCGCACCCTACGCGCTATTTGGCACTGCCGAACTTTCTGCCCTAGCGGTCGAGGCGCTGGAAGGCCGCACCGCCTGCCTGCTCGCCAACCACGGCCTCATCGCCACCGGCGCCACCCTTGATGCCGCGATGGGCATGGCGGTTGAGTTGGAAATGCTGGCCAAACAATATTGCCTGGCACTCAGCATCGGCGGCCCGGTCTTGCTCACCGCGCATGAAATCGCCGAAGCCCAGCAGCAATTCGCCACCGCATACTTGCCCAATGAGTAGCCCCAATGACTAAAGCCGCGATTTATGGCCATCGCGGGGCGAGGGGCGAGTGCCCTGAAAACACCATAGCCGGCTTCGCCCATGCTCTGGCTGCTGGTGTCACAGGCTTTGAGACCGACATCTCCCTCACCGCCGACCTCATACCCGTGCTGCACCACAACCCTGACCTAGCCGACGGCCGGCTGATCCGTAACCTGAATTTCGCCAGCCTGTCTGGCATCCCCACGCTGGCGCAAGCCTTGTCGCAGTTTCCCAACCTTAACTGGCTGCTGGAAATCAAAACCTTCCCGCCAACTCCCGAGAAATGCCTCGCCCCTGCTTTGATGGTGGAAAAAACCCTCGAAGCGATCGTCACCTCCGGCATATCGCCTGAGCGTGTCAGCATCCTGGCGTTTGATTGGTCGGTGTTGCGCGAAGTGGCCGCCCAAGCGCCCACCATACCCCGCGTTTGCCTGACCGCCCCCGATACCGAAGCCGAACCCGCATTATGGTGGGGGGTGCCAAGTCCGGTGAGCACCC
>NCFD01000352.1 GCA_002281005.1 Acidocella sp. 35-58-6
TATATCTAGGCGGCGGGTCTGTGAATTCATGTGACCATTATGTCACAAAAGCTTTTGCAGGCACCTTCTATATGTCAAATACCCGCCAGACTGCGGCTGTTTTGGAGATAAATTGCATGGATGCCACCACCAACCTCAATGCCCGCCCCCACAAGCTTGGCGAACAAATCGAGCCCATCCCCCGTCCGAAAGGCGTCGATGGTATCGGCCTGGTTTTGCAAGGCGGCGGCGCGCTTGGGGCCTATCAGGCCGGAGTCTATCAGGCCTTGCACGAGGCCGAACTGGAGCCAGACTGGGTGGCCGGCGTCTCCATCGGTTCCATCAACGCCGCCATCATTGCGGGCAATCCACGCGAACGCCGCCTTGAACGGCTTGAAGATTTTTGGATGACCATCACCGCCCACGATCCCATTACCACCTGGATGGACGGCGATGCCCCGCGCAAACTGCGCAACGCTCTCTCCGCCATGAACGCCATGATCTTCGGCCAGCCCGGCTTCTTTAAACCCAACGCGGTCAATGGCTGGCTGGCCCAGCGCGGCTCCAAAATGGCCACCAGCCTGTATGATACGTCGCCACTACATAAAACGCTTCGCAAACTTGTTGACTTCGACCTCATCAACGATGGCACGGTCCGTTTCGCCGTCGGCGCCGTCGATGTTGCGTCCGCGAATTTTGCCTATTTTGATAACGCGATCACCCATATCGGCCCCGAGCATGTGATGGCGAGCGGCGCCTTGCCGCCTGCTCTCCCGATGGTGAGGATCGGCAAAAATTACTATTGGGATGGCGGGCTGGTCTCCAACACACCGCTGCAACATCTGCTCGACCATTGCGGCTCCTCTAATATGCTGGTCTTTCAGGTCGATCTGTTCAGCGCCGTCGGAGATATTCCGCGCGACATGCCCGAAGTGATGTCGCGGATGAAGGATATTCAATATTCTTCACGCACCCGCACCACCACCGACCATTTCCTTCAAACCCATAAGCTGCAGCAGGCTCTCTACGAAGCCCTGGCGATGCTGCCGGACTCAGAGCTCACCGAAGCCCAGCGCCTGCATAAGGCTGAATTGGAACATCTGCCCGAGATCAACATCATGCAGATGATCTATCGCCAAAAGGCCTATGAAGGTGACGCTAAGGACTACGAGTTCAGCCGGCTATCGATGAAAGACCATTGGCGCACCGGCTATTATGACACCCGTAACACCCTGGCCCACCGCGAATGGCTGGAAATGCGCGGCTGCGGCAAAGGTAAGGGCAAGGGTATTGTTACCCATGATATTCACCGCGCCGGGGAATAACTCACCCCCTTGCCGCAACCCCCCGTAAAGTGGCAGTCAGTCCCTCTTGTCATCCCCGCGCCAGCGGGGACCTCCCCCCTTCCGGAGCCATAGACTTGAGTGACTTATTCGCCAACGGCGGCAATCCTGACAAATACTCGGCCAAGGACATTGAGGTTCTGGAAGGGCTTGAACCTGTGCGCCGCCGCCCCGGCATGTATATCGGCGGCACCGACGAGGGCGCTTTGCACCATCTGGCCGCCGAAATTCTCGATAACTGCATGGACGAGGCCGTAGCCGGCCACGCCACCCTGATTGAAATGACACTCTCTCCCGGTAACAGCCTCACCGTGCGCGACAATGGCCGCGGCATCCCTACCGACCCGCACCCAAAATTCCCGAAAAAATCCGCCCTCGAAGTCATCCTCACCACCCT
>NCFD01000353.1 GCA_002281005.1 Acidocella sp. 35-58-6
ATCAGAAATTTCCCCCAAAAACCTGGTTAATCGGCATAAAAATGCCCATGAGCAAGACTACCCTTCATTCGATCAGCTTCGGTAGATATTCCTTAAATATGTGTCGAACAAACAACACAAGCTGGAATCGTACCCGTTAAAACCTCACATAGTCCGACATGCGCCCACTTGCCAACATCGCAAAGCCACGAAATTAGTCAGCAAATATGACATATACCGTTCACAATCGAATGGTTTGTTTACTCCCATGCTTGCGGATTGTGGAGCCAATGACCTATTGCTTTGCACAGAAAGACTGACAGCGTGACCGACTGGCAACAGGAAGATAGAATATGGACGGCTCCCAGCCCCAAAAAACGATGCGTGTGATCCTGGCCCAACCCCGCGGCTTTTGTGCGGGCGTTGAGCGGGCGATTGATATTGTCGAGCGGGCCTTGGTCAAGTTTGGCCCGCCGATCTATGTGCGCCATGAAATTGTGCATAACCGCCACGTGGTGGAGGATTTGCGCGCCCGTGGGGCCGTGTTCGTCGATGAGCTCGACGAAGTGCCCGAGGGCGCGATGACGGTATTTTCGGCGCATGGCGTGGCCCGCAAGGTGGAAGCCGCGGCGGCCAGCCGGGCCTTGCCAGTGATTGATGCCACCTGCCCGCTGGTGGCCAAGGTGCACGCCGAAGGCCGGCGTTACGCAAGCCAGGGCCGGGAGATTGTGCTGATCGGCCATGCCGGCCATGCCGAGGTTGAAGGTACGATCGGGCAGATCGATGGCACGGTGTATTTGGTGCAAACGGTGGAAGATGCCGGGGTGCTGGAAGTCAAGAACCCCGAAAAACTCTCTTACATTACCCAGACCACGCTCTCAGTTGATGACACGCGCGGCATTATCGCGGCTTTGAAGGAGCGGTTTCCCTCGATTGTTGGCCCGGATGTGCGGGATATTTGCTACGCCACCCAAAACCGCCAGGAAGCTGTGCATCATTTAGCCGAGCTGGTGGACTTGATTTTGGTGGTGGGAAGCAAAAATTCATCCAACTCAAACCGGCTCCGTGAAATTGGCGCTGAGTTGGGCCGCCCGAGCTACCTGATCGACGATGCCGCGCATTTGCAGGCCGCGTGGTTTGAGGGGATCCGCTCGGTCGGGCTGACCGCCGGGGCTTCGGCGCCGGAAGTGCTGGTGCAGGGTGTGATTGAGGGGCTGAAGCAATTTGGCCGGGTTGAGATCGAATTTCTGGCGGGAACGCCGGAAGATGTGAAGTTCAAACTGCCGGCCGAAGTGGCCGACGTCGCTTAAGGCGTTCTGGCAAGTGCAAAAGGATAATTGAGTATGGTTCCGTTGACCCAGGCGTTAAAAGTAGGGGCCTATGTGGTGAAGCAGCACATCACGGGGGTAAAACGCTACCCGATGGTGCTGATGCTGGAGCCGTTGTTCCGCTGCAACCTGGCTTGTGTCGGATGCGGCAAGATCGATTATCCCGATGCGATCCTCAACCAGCGGTTGAGCTATGAACAGTGCATGGAAGCGATCGACGAATGCGGCGCGCCCGCCGTCTCGATCGCGGGCGGGGAGCCCTTGCTCCACCGCGATATGCCCAAGATCGTGCAAGGGTATCTCGCGAAAAAGAAGTTCGTGATCTTTTGCACCAACGCCTTGCTGCTCAAGAAGAAGATCGACGATTACAAGCCCTCACCGTTCTTCACCTGGTCGATCCATCTCGACGGCG
>NCFD01000354.1 GCA_002281005.1 Acidocella sp. 35-58-6
ATATTATATGACATTTTATTGTATTATTTGATTTTTTCGGCTAGATATTCAGGAACAATAGCGGGTAGCAGTTTCTGAGATTCTAACCCAAGTTATGGACATTTTAGAGCTTAAATTGTTTGAATTTCAAGGAGTCGTCAAAAATGCGTTTTAACGAGATCGGCCAGCAATTGCGGGCATATCGCATGGAGTCTGGCCTCAAGGCTGAGGAGATATCGGCTAGGCTTGGCGTCTCGCGCGCGGCTCTCTACCGCTATGAAAAAGGCGAAGTCATCAAGCTGGATACGGTTAACAGATTGGCCGAATTGCTAAAAATCTCGCCCCTCACACTGCTCGGCATCGGGGTAGAATATTATACAAAACCAATAGGTTACATGGAACGTCTCCGCCAGATCGAAGAGACATCCGACCAGATTCTGCAGGTGTTTGGTCCACTTAGTTATCTCACCACGTCCGACCATTTTGATGCGATCCTCGCACAGATTTTTGAAGAACAAGCCGAATCCGCTGGGGCTGAGCGGGGCATGGCCCGCGCCGCGGCTGAGCAATTATTGGGCGTTATGAATGCCCGCAAACGCATGTATGCCGCGCGCAAACCCTCGATCATCGGCATTCTGACCGTGAGTTCGATCCAGAAATTCCTGATGGACGGTGTGGCCGGCTCGGTGCCTACCTCTGAGCGTCTGCGTAATGCCGCCCGCGACGTTGCGATCCGCGAGATGGAGCTGGTGGCAAATTTAATGGAAAGTGAACCCATCGGCCTGCAGCTCGGCTTGATGGCCGCCGGTGAGCCCAACGGACCTTTCACGTTGCTTCGCTCGCGCGAGCGCGCCACCCTCGCCATCAACCCGTTTCCTGCCGATGCTTGCCCGCCCGTGCAATCGGGCGTGGCGATGATCACCGGTGCTGAAGATGCTGTTACTGCCCATCAGCGTGTATCAGAGACAGCCTGGCGAGACGCTGTTAAAGGGGGGGCGGCTGCGGAACGCGTACGCTCGATGATCCTGGCAGCACGCGGCTGAATGAAATGACAGCTTTAATGAGTACAGGCACCTTGGCTGCCAAATTAGGCAGCCCAGATCTCGTTATATTTGATGCTACCTATTATTTGCCGAACGAGAGCCAGGATGCCAGTGCCTTGTTCCAAGCGGCTCATATTCCGGGAGCTAGCTTTTTCGATATTGACCAGATCGCAGACACCTCAAGCGGGTTGCCACACATGTTGCCCACACCTGAGGATTTTGCGGCGATGGTCGGTGCGCTTGGCGTCAATGGCCGCTCAGAAGTCGTTGTGTACGACCAGCGTGGCTTGTTTTCAGCGGCCCGGGTATGGTGGATGTTTCGGGTGTTCGGCCATGATAATGTTGCAGTGCTCGACGGTGGCCTGCCAGCCTGGGTCAACGAAGGACGCCCGGTCAGCAGTGAAATATCCGCTCGCGAGCCGCAAATATTTCAATCAAATTTTAGACCCTCAATGGTTCGAAGCTGGCGCGACGTGAGCGATAACATTGCCTCCAAGGCCTCGATCATTCTCGACGCGCGGGCGGCAGGCCGCTTTAACGGTAGCATGCCTGAGCCCCGCCCTGGTATGCGGAGCGGTCATATTCCTGGCTCTAAATCACTGCCGTTCAGTGTCTTACTCGAGGCTGGAAAAATGCGATCCGCCGACTCATTGCGTGAATTATTTGCTGCGGCTGGGGTTGATGGCGCAA
>NCFD01000355.1 GCA_002281005.1 Acidocella sp. 35-58-6
GATAGTTTGGAGTGTTTAGCCGAGAAGGTAAGGGCTGCATCTCGGGCTAATCGGTTGCCCTCGCTGAATAAGGTTGCGAAACGAGCTCCCATTGAGAGTTTTGTGTCGGATGGCCGGGTGGTGGCGATCGGGTCATCAACCGGCGGGGTGGAAGCACTGGTCGATATAATCTCGCAGTTTCCTGAAAATTGTCCACCGACGCTTATCAGTCAGCATATGCCGGCAACTTTTACGAAAAGTTTTTCTGAACGTCTCAACAGGCTATGTGCAGCGCATGTTGCACAAGCCACCGAAGGTGCACCGATCAAAGCAGGCCATATCTACGTGGCGCCAGGTGATGCACATTTGGAAGTAAAAGGCTACCCGCAGCCGCGCTGTCACTTGAATCGTGGCGAAAACGTTAACGGGCACAGGCCATCGGTTGATGTGATGTTTAGCGCGGTGGCACAGCAATTCAAGCGCAAAGCCGTCGGCATCATTCTGACAGGCATGGGGCGTGATGGCGCAGCCGGCTTACTTGAGATGCGCCATGCAGGAGCCGACACCCTTGGCCAGGATGAAGCGAGCTGCGTTGTGTACGGTATGCCCAAGGTCGCCTTTGAAATAGGGGCGGTGGCGCAGCAATATTCTCTCGAACGTATGGCGGCTCAAATTCTGCAGATCACTCACGCCACCCACCGGGAGAGCGTGGGATGAATTTTGGAGCTGGCAAGTTTTATGATGGCGGAACCTTATAAAATGGCCACAAACGCACCTCCGCTCGACGAACGTTGCGTGAACATCGTGCAAGGTGAATATCATGTGGATAACGACCCGCGAACCAAGCTCACCACAATTCTTGGCTCATGCGTTGCCGCGTGCCTTTGGGACCCGCTGGCTGGGCTTGGCGGGATGAATCATTTTCTGCTGCCGGGTGTTGATAGCCGGCAAGCCGAGCCGAGTGGAGCCGCGATGCGTCAGGGGGTACATGCTATGGAGCTGCTGGTAAACGGCCTGCTGCAAAAAGGCGCGGACCGCCGCCGGTTACAGGCAAAATTATTTGGCGGGGCGCGGATGATTAAAGGCCTCACGGACATCGGTGACCTGAATGCGGCTTTTGCTGAGCGGTTTCTGCACGCCGAGGGTATTGCAATCGTAGGGGGCAGCCTGCGTGGGTCGCAGGGGCGGCGGCTTCAATTTTGGCCAGTTTCAGGCAGGGCCAGGCAAGTTCTCATCGGCATTGAACAAACCATCCTGCGCCCAGGTCACGATTTTGCGGCACCCAAGCCACAAGTGGCTAGCGGTGCCCTTGAATTATTTTAGTGAAAGCTGATCCCTATGGAACAATCGCGATTGCATGAGAGCATTGTTGAAACGCCGCTGATTGCGTTGCTCAGCGCAGTGAGTGACGAACTCTCTGAGCTTGGTCAGTTCACTGAGCAACTACAGTCTACACTCAGCCCGTCATTGATGCGGCTGGCCGATGATCCACAGTGCCACCGCAATGTGCAGATGCTGGATTTGCTCTCACAGCGGTTGAATGTTTTATCAGTGTTTTTTCTCTCACTGGGGCATGCGGTGCAATCGGGCTGGTTTATCAACTCACGCGCAGCGCTCAGTGCGGTGACATTATCCGAACTGGCGTGGCGCCTGCAAGGCCACCAAAGTCCGCAGGAGCATCATCCAGCCGGCGAGTTGGAGACATTCTAAAACACCGCTAACCATCAGAATCC
>NCFD01000356.1 GCA_002281005.1 Acidocella sp. 35-58-6
TACGGTCCAGAATAATTTCCGAATTACCGGTGCCCTTGAACTCCTCAAAGATCACCTCATCCATCCGGCTGCCGGTATCAATTAGAGCCGTCGCAATAATGGTCAGTGAACCGCCTTCTTCAATATTACGCGCCGCACCAAAAAACCGCTTAGGCCGCTGCAACGCATTGGCATCCACACCACCGGTCAGCACCTTACCCGAGGACGGCACCACCGTATTATAGGCCCGCGCCAAGCGCGTAATGGAATCCAGCAAAATCACCACATCACGCTTATGCTCAACCAGCCGCTTGGCCTTCTCGAGCACCATCTCGGTTACCTGCACGTGGCGCGTCGCCGGCTCATCAAAGGTTGAAGCCACCACCTCGCCCTTCACGCTGCGCGACATGTCGGTGACTTCCTCGGGCCGCTCATCGATCAGCAGCACGATCAAAAACACTTCCGGGTGATTATGCGAAATCGCCGCGGCAATGGTCTGCAGCATCACGGTTTTGCCGGTGCGCGGCGGCGCCACAATCAAAGCTCGCTGGCCTTTGCCGATCGGCGCGATCAAATCGATCACCCGCGGCGTATTATCCTTTACCTGGCCTTTGGCCGGCGCTTCCGCCAGCTCATTTTCCATCTTCAGGCGTGAGGTCGGGTAAAGCGGCGTTAAATTATCAAAGTTAATGCGGTGTTTCACCGCATCCGGCGCCTCGAAGTTGATCTTCTCAACCTTCACCAGCGCAAAATACCGCTCACCTTCCTTGGGGGCCCGAATTTCACCATCCACCGTATCGCCGGTACGAAGCGAAAACCGCCGCACCTGGGCAGGTGAGACATAAATATCCTCAGGTCCCGGCAGATAATTGGCTTCCGGGTTACGCAAAAACCCAAATCCGTCGGGTAAAATCTCCAACGTGCCATCGCCCGAAATGGTCTGCTCATTTTCGGCAAACGCCTTCAAAATGGCAAACATCATGTCCTGTTTGCGCAAGGACGAGGCGTTTTCAACCTCCAGCTCCTCCGCCAGATTCAATAAATCGGTGGGTGACTTAGCCTTTAATTCGGCGAGATGCATCGTAGAGACGTCCAATTCTAGGGAATCCCGCTGAAACCAGGGTGTTGCAATACCAGCCAGGGGAAAGGATACCGGACACGAACGGCCGGTGAGCGCTCAATGCCGGATGCCTGGGGCGGCGTCAATACATGGTTTTTCTAATAGGACATCAATTTCCGCTGGGTCAGCACTACTTTGCCCTTCATCCCCGGCGCATTCAGGAAGTACCAGGCCACATATTGCTCATCATACAATAAGCTTGAGGACATCCCGGCCACCGGCACCACCGCCTGCAACACCTCGCGCATCACCGCATCGGTCACGGTTTGCAACACAGCACCTTCGGCAGCGGTGCCTGTCACCACCACGGTTTTAATACCGTGGCTCGCCAGAATTTTGGCCAAATCGGTGCCGATGAACTTATCCGGCCCACTTTTCACAACTGGGTCGCCCGGATGCGGGGCGATATAGGGGTCGATATCCTCCGGCCCGCCAGCGCTGGTTACGCTATATATAACCAGCGCACCGGCATCGCGCGCCGCTTTCAGCATCTTCGCCACCGCCGGTAATGAGGACATACAACGCGGCCGGCTGACATTGCACGGCCCCTTCTTCGGGTCCTTCACCCCGGTGAAATCCAGCGCCAGAAACGCCGTGGTTTTGGGGTC
>NCFD01000357.1 GCA_002281005.1 Acidocella sp. 35-58-6
GCCCAATGCCCCATCGCGTATCGAAATTCGCGGCGAGGTTTACATGACCAAAAATGACTTCCTGGCGCTGAACGAATCACAAACCCGTCAGTTCGCCAACCCGCGCAACGCCGCCGCCGGGTCGCTGCGGCAGCTTGACCCCGCGATCACCGCCCAGCGCAAACTCTCATTATTCGCCTACGCGCAGGGTGATGTTTCCGCCCCGGTTGCAGCCAGCCATTGGGAGTATCTGCAAACGCTCCAAAGCTGGGGCTTCACGGTCAACCCGCTTTCAAAACGTATTTCTGAAAATGAGGCTGAGGCCTTCCAGACTCATATCGGCCAGGCCCGCGCCACCCTGCCGTACGACATTGACGGCGTGGTCTATAAAATTGACGATATAGCCTTACAAAACCGGCTCGGCTTTGTCGGCCGTGCGCCACGCTGGGCCATCGCCTGGAAGTTCCCGGCCGAACGCGCCACCACCACCCTGGAGGACATCGAAATCCAGGTAGGCCGCACTGGCGCCCTCACCCCCCGCGCGCGGCTGACCCCGGTCAATGTCGGCGGCGTGCTGGTTCAATACGCAACACTTCACAATGAAGACGAAATCGCCCGCAAGGATTTCCGCATCGGGGATGTCGTGGAACTGCAACGCGCCGGTGACGTGATCCCGCAACTCATCCGCGTGGTAAAGCGCAGCGAAGCCAGCACGCCTTACCATTTCCCCACCCACTGCCCGGTATGCGGCAGCCTGGCGGTGCGGGATTCCGATGAAGCCGTGCGCCGCTGCACCGGCGGGCTGACCTGCCAGGCGCAAATCACCGAACGCCTTATCCATTTTTGCTCGCGTGGCGCGTTCGACATCGAGGGCATGGGCGATAAAACCGTGCAGGAATTTTACGCCGCCGGCCTGCTGAAATCCGCCCCCGACATCTTCAAACTGCCCGACCATGAAGCCGAGATCGCCACCCGCGAGGGCTGGGGCAAACTCTCAGCCGCCAACCTCACCGCCGCCATCGAGGCGCGGCGCACCATCGCCCTGCCCCGCTTCATCTTCGCGCTAGGTATTCGCCGGATTGGCGAAAACAACGCCAAGCTGCTGGCCCGCCACTACGGCAACTACGCCAACTGGCGCGCCAGCATGCAGGCCGCCACCGAAATCGGCTCCGACGCACGCCTCGAACTTGGCTCGATCACCGGTGTCGGCCCCACCATCGCCACCGACCTTGCCGCGTTTTTCGCAGAACCCCATAACCTCGCCACCCTGGACGAACTAGCCAGCCTCCTCACCATCACCGACGCCCCCACCGCCGCCACATCCACCTCCCCACTGGCAGGCAAAACCATTGTGTTCACCGGCACCCTCACCATGGCCCGCCCCGAAGCCAAAGCCCGCGCTGAGGCTTTGGGCGCCAAAGTGACTGAATCAGTCTCAAAAAAAACTGATTACGTGGTCGTGGGCGAGGACGCCGGCTCAAAAGCCAAAAAGGCGGCCGAACTGGGTGTGACGATTTTAACCGAGACGCAGTTTCGTGAAATGGCCGACCTAGTTTAACACCGTTCGCAATCGCCGCGCCCACTCGTCATCTACCCTTGCCAAATCCTGCGAGAGTTCAGCCGCAACTTCTGCCAAATCATAGCGGGCACGGTGAAAATAAAATCCTGGCCCTGGTGGAATCGGCCGGGCCACACAGTCACTTTCATATAAAATTGTTCTGGGCA